>JALWHA010000267.1 GCA_027038695.1 Acidobacteriota bacterium | reverse complement strand
GTCCTGTATAGGGATAAGAAACGGCGAAACCTCAAACATAAAAAGCAATGTTATAGCAATCTCCTCTATTTTCACCGACAAATAAAAAAGGGGGCTTTTAGCCCCCTTAATTTGTATTTAACTTTTTGTTTTTACTTCATAAACCAGTCTTTAAGTGCCTGCAAGGTAACCTGTCTTCCAACCTCTCCTATTGAATGGGTCAAAGGAATCTCTTTCGGGCAAACTTCAACACAGTTTTGAGCGTTCCCGCATTCATGGATTCCACCTTTACCCATCAAAACATGGAGTCTGTCTTCCTTCAAAGATGCTCCTGACGGGTGGAAGTTAAACAACCTTACCTGTGAGATAATCTGGGCACCCATAAAGTCTGATTTTCCGTTAAACTGCGGGCATACCTCAAGACAGCACCCGCATGTCATACACTTTGAAAGCTCGTAGTGGATTGCCCTTTCAGGTTCGGGAATCTTGGGACCGGGACCCATATTGTGTGTGCCGTCAATGGGAACCCATGCCTTAACCTTCATAAGGTTATCAAACATCTTCTGCCTGTCAACAACAAGATCTCTTACAACAGGAAACTTGGTCATAGGCTCTAAAACAATAGGCTGCTCAAGGTCTTTTACAAGAGCGGAACAAGCCTGCCTTACCCTTCCGTTTATTATCATTGTGCATGCGCCGCAAACCTCTTCAAGACAGGAACACTCCCATGCAACAGGCGTTGTTTTCTTGCCGTCTTTGGTTACAGGGTTTTTCTGGATTTCAACAAGGCATGCAATAACATTCATACCGTGGGTCATAGGAACTTCAAACTCTTCCCAGAAAGAACTTGAATCCGGGGAAAGCTGTCTCTTTATTCTAAGTCTTACAGTATCAGCCATTATTTACCCCCCTTGTCCTTTTTTTGAGCCATTTTTTTGGTTTCCTCTTTGTCAACCGCATAATTTCTCGGCCTCGGAGGAATGTCCGCAATCTTAACAGGCTCATAAGATATCTCAGGCCCGTCCGGGGTATAGGTAGCAATTGTATGCTTCAGGAAGTTCTCGTCATCCCTGGTCGGAAATTCTGGTTTATAGTGAGCACCGCGGCTTTCATTTCTCAACAAAGCACCCTTTGCCATAACTTTTGCAAGGGTAACCATGTTTTCAAGGTCTTTAACAAAAATCGCCTCCTGATTGAGAACCCTTGATTTATCAGCAATACCGATGTGATTCCACTTATCTAATAATCCGTCAAGCATACCGAGGAGTTCTTCAAGTTTATCATTATGCCTTACAACAGTCATCCTTTCAGTCATCATTACACCTAATTCGTCATGTATCTTCTTGGCGTTTTCGCTTCCGTCCATTGCGTAAATCTTCTCGTAAAGTTTTTCAACTTCAGCAAGTTCTTTGTCAGCCAATTTATCAAAGTTTTCCGGCTTTTCGTATCCTTTCAAATATTTAGGCATTGCCGCACCAACAACAAATCCGTCAAACACACAGGACAACAACGAGTTAGCACCAAGCCTGTTTGCTCCGTGGTACTGATAGTTAACTTCACCTGCTGCAAACAATCCGGGAAGGCTTGTCATATCTGTGTCGTCGTCAACCCACAAACCGCCCATAGAGTAGTGGACTGACGGGAATACCTTCATAGGTACTTCCCTCGGGTCGTCTCCTACGAATTTTTCATAGATCTCAAGTATACCGCCTAACTTTCTGTCAAGATAATCCGAATCCATAAAGGAAAGGTCAAGGTAAACCATATTCTTTCCGTCAATACCAAGTTTCTGGTTTACGCATACGTCAAAGATAGCCCTTGTTGCAATGTCCCTTGGCACAAGGTTTCCGTATGCAGGGTACATTGTTTCAAGGAAGTACCATCTCTTGCCATCTTTTATGGTGAAAACCCTTCCGCCTTCTCCCCTGGCAGATTCACTCATAAGCCTGTTTTTATCTGAACCCGGGATTGCTGTCGGGTGGATCTGGATAAACTCGCCGTTTGCATACTTGGCACCCTGTTTGTAGCATGTGCAGGCAACAGAACCGGTATTGATAAATGAATTCGTTGATTTACCGAATATGTAACCGGGACCGCCTGTAGCAACAACTACACCTGCAGCGGGAAATACTTCAGGCTTCATAGTGTTCATATTCATCGCAATACAGCCGTGAACAACACCGTTATCATCAACAATCAACCTCTGGAAGTCATATCCTATCCACTGCTTAACCAATCCTTCAGCCGTAAACCTTCTTACCTGCTCGTCTAAAGCGTAAAGCAACTGCTGGCCGGTTGTTGCCCCTGCAAAAACAGTCCTTTTAAACTTTGCTCCTCCAAAAGCCCTTACATCAAGGTTGCCTTCCATTGTTCTATTAAACATAACGCCCATTCTGTCAAACATATAAATGATTTCAGGGGCTTTCTCACACATTCTTTTTACAGGAAGCTGGTTAACAAGAAAGTCTGCGCCATAAACCGTATCATCGTAATGTTCGTAGGGGGAATCTCCCTTACCGTGTAAATCAAGTGCCGCATTGATACCACCCTGTGCACACACGGAGTGAGACCTTTTTACGGGAACTATTGAAATAAGATCAACAGGAATCCCCTCTTCACAAAGCCTTATTGTTGTCATTAAGCCGGCAAGCCCGCCGCCGACTACAACTACTCTTTTATCACTCACCACTTACCTCCTTCACTAAATATGAAAAGCGAGCAATGCTCTAATGCCGACAAAGGCAAGAACAACAAAAAGCCCAAGAGTAATCCAGCCCATTCTTTTCTGTGATTTGGGACCTGTGGTGATTCCCCAAACTATGCAAAATGACCATATTCCATTAGCAAAATGGAATGAAGCTGAAATTACACCTATTACCATCCACCAGAAAATTACCGGATTCTGAAACATCTGTGCCATATAGTGGTATGAAACTTCAGTGCCGTACAACAATGCCGAAATTCTTGTAACATATACATGCCAACCAATAAAGAACAATAAAATCACGCCGGTAACCCTCTGAATAAGGTACATCCAGTTTCTTCCGTACCCGTACTGAAGATTATTGGGATCTCCCGTATAAACAATGTAAAGGCCGTATAACCCGTGAATCAACAACGGCAGAAAGATAAAAATTATTTCAATTGCCAGGAGATACGGTAAGGTTTTAAAAAATGCTATCTTATCGTCATATGCCGCCGCTCCATGCATTGCAAAAGAGTTTGTAAAAAAGTGTTCAAGAATGAACAGCCCTATCGGGAAAATACCCAAAAAAGAGTGAAGCCTTCTGTTAAAAAAGCTTCTGTCAACAGCAACTTCTGTCATTTCGTTCCCCCGCGTTTATTTTAAATTCTCAAGGTCTGCAATAAGTTTTTTAACATGCTCAACAGACTTGTTGAACATTTCCTTTTCTTCATCGTTTAAATCAATTTCAATAACCTTCTCAACGCCATTTCCGCCTAAAACAACGGGAACACCTATAAAGAAACCGTCTACACCGTATTCGCCTTCAAGGTATGCGGCACAGGGAAGAACTCTCTTCTTGTCTTTCAAGATAGCCTCCGCCATCTGAATAGCCGCTTCTGCCGGAGCATAGAATGCTGAACCGGTTTTAAGCAAGCCAACGATTTCACCACCGCCCTTTCTTGTTCTCTCTATAATTGCATCAATCTTTTCTTTAGAGAGGAAATGTGTTAAAGGAATACCGTTAATGTTTGAGTATCTGGGCAAAGGAACCATTGAATCCCCGTGACCGCCTAAAACAATTGCATGAATATCTTCAACAGACAATCCGGTTTCCATAGCGATAAAACTTCTCATCCTTGCGGTATCAAGGATTCCAGCCATTCCCACAACCCTGTTTTTTGGAAAACCGGTAATTTTCTTCATAAGGTGAACCATAATGTCAAGCGGATTTGAAAGAACGATTACAAAAGCATCAGGAGCATACTTTTTGATGTTTGGAGCAACAGACTCCATAATCTTCTTGTTAATTCCAAGAAGGTCGTCCCTGCTCATACCGGGCTTTCTCGGAACGCCTGCGGTAACGATAACAACATTTGCACCTTCAATATCTTTGTAATCGTTTGTACCGATAAGTTTGCAATCTTTACCCATTATAGGAGTTGCTTCATAAGCGTCAAGAGCCTTACCCTGAGGCATACCCTCAACGATATCAACCAAAACAACATCTCCCAATTCCTTACGCGCAATAATGTGTGCCATTGTACCACCGATGTGGCCTGCACCAATCAATGCGATTTTAGGTCTTGCCATAACCCCTCTCCTTTCAAAAAAATATTTTAAATACTAATCACTCTGTCCTACAATAACCAAGTCGCACTTTTTTTATGTTAATGAAAAATACAATACGCACATCTTAAAGGGCTTATTGCCTCGCCGAAATCCGATCTGCTTTCTTTCCGGGCATCCCTCCTACACCAGTTCATTTAATTTTAGCACAAACTCATAACGATATTATCATATTTTAAATATTTTCGGGAAAATTAGAAAGTATGTTATAATTTTTCTTGACTTTTTTATTTTTTTTCTGGAGGAATAAATGACAAAATACTTATTTACATCTGAATCTGTCACTGAAGGACACCCCGATAAAATCGCAGACCAGATCTCGGATGCAATTTTAGATGAGATCTTAAAAAAAGATCCTGATGGGAGAGTTGCCTGCGAAACACTTGTAACGACGGGACTTATTATGATTGCAGGGGAAATAACGACAGACACTTATGTTGACTTCCCCAAAATAGCAAGGGAAACCGTAAGGGAAATAGGTTATACAAGGGCAAAATTTGGATTTGACTGTGATACCTGCGGAGTTATCTCCACAATTGACGCACAATCTCAAGATATTGCACAAGGGGTTAACACCGGAGGAGCAGGAGACCAGGGAATGATGTTCGGCTTTGCCATAAACGAAACAGAAACACTTATGCCTCTGCCTATTACCCTTGCACATAAACTTACAATGAGGCTTGCAGAAGTCAGGAAGAAGAAGATTTTAAAATACTTAAGGCCTGACGGCAAATCACAGGTAACGGTAGAGTACGAAAACGGAAAGCCGAAAAGAATAGACACCGTAGTAATCTCAACTCAGCATGCGGACACTGTAAAAAACAACGAACTTAGACAGGAGATACTTGAAAACGTTATCTTCCCTGTTTTACCCGGCAATATGATTGATTCCGATACAAAGTATTTAATCAATCCGACGGGGAGGTTTGTAATAGGCGGCCCTCAGGGAGACTGCGGGTTAACAGGAAGAAAGATTATTGTTGATACATACGGAGGATTCGGAGCACACGGAGGAGGAGCATTCTCGGGAAAAGATCCGTCAAAGGTTGACAGGTCAGGCTCATACATGGCAAGATACCTGGCAAAAAACATAGTTGCATCTGGTATAGCCGAAAAATGTGAGGTTCAGGTTGCATACGCAATCGGAGTGGAACAGCCTGTTTCTTTAATGGTTAACACATACGGCACAGGGAAAAGGCCTGACAAAGAAATTGCGGACATTATTCTTAAAAACATAGATCTTTCTCCGAACGGGATTATTGAAAGGTTTGAGCTTAAAAGGCCTATCTATAAAAAAACAGCCGCATACGGGCATTTCGGCAGAGAAGACAAAGATTTTAAATGGGAATATACCGATATCAAAGATCTATTTGCATAAAACAAATTTATACAACCACACAAAAAAAGCGGGGAATTATTCCCCGCTTTTTTATTTTTTAGAAAGACTAATATATTTTTCCTCTAACGGGAATTGTATATTCCTTTTCTCCGTTTGCTTCCACAACCAATTTTATTTTACCTGAAAACACCTTACCTTTTTTGCCTTTAGTATAATCAGGTTTTACAAGAATCTGCTTATCTTTTTTAGAGATATTGACAATCTTAAATTTAAGTGGACAATTCTCACATTTAACCGATTTAACTTCTATTCCTGAATCAAGTTCTGTGCTAATCTCTACCGTAGCCGGGGCTGTTTTACCGTTAATTTTAGTATACATAAAAAGCACTGTAGGCGTTATGGTAACTACCCGCTTTATCCTTAACCTCATATAAAAAGCGATAACAGGCACCTGCTTTGAATTTGTTTGAACTTTAACGGTTAAAGAAGAATTCCTAAATTGGTAAACAGACTTTTTAGGGGTTAGAGAAAATTTTAAAAATTCTTTATTCCCGCTTCCTTTAACAACCTTAACATTTAATTTGAAATAATTATCGGCATTCATAGGATAGGAAAAGTACCACTTTTTAATTTCCAACGGTTTGTTCATCTGATTGATAACAGGTACCGAGAAGGTTTTTGTCTGTCCAGGAATGAGATCATAAAAAAACAACGTGGTATTTCTTAATTCTAATTCCGCAAAAACATTCCCTCTCAAAACAAGGTTAAAATCCTTATCCTTAACCGAATTTGACTTTATTCTAATTCTTTTTGCAAAACTGCCTGTATGTGCTCCCGTATTATAGAACGCTTTAATTACTCCGGATTCTCCTGGTGCATATTCCACTTTCTCCAAAGTGGATGTAGTACAGCCTCACCCGGGTTTTACCATATAGATTATAAGTTTTTCGTCTCCCACATTCTTAAATTTAAACTCCGCTTTTACTTTAGTATGAATAGGAACCTTCCCCACATCGATCAGTTTTTTCTCAAACTGAATCTGAGGCCCCTTTGCAAAAAGGGAAAATACAAAAACAAGGTTGATAGCAATAATACCCAAAACTTTTCTCATATATCCTCCTGTTTATAAAATCTCAATCTATAAGACGGGATTTAAAACATTTAGTTTTAATTTTCTTAAAATCGGATCACTTTCCGTTATTTTCACCTTTAATTTCATTCCGATAGTAATCTTATTCCCCTTCTCGTCTTCAAGAAAATGGCCTGTTGAATCAAGTGTATAGTAACCTTTCAAATCCGATAACGGAATCATTCCGTCAACATAAAATCCGTCAAGTTCGGCAAACAAGGTATGTTCCGAAAAGCCTGAAACAATTGCATTAGCCTCTTTCAATCGTTTTTTCTCAATATCCTTTAAAATAAAATACTCCGCGGTATCCAATTCTGCAAAAAAAGCGTCTCTCTCCAATGTTGATACTAATTTTGCAATCCATTCCAATTCTGATCTTTTGTAAGGTAATGCAGTCTTTTCTATAGAGGCTTTAACAATTCTGTGAACAATCAGATCAGGATATCGCCTTATAGGAGACGTAAAGTGAAGGTACTCCAATTTATTTAACCCGAAATGCAATCCAGGTACCGCCGAGTATTCGGCTCTTGTTAAATACCTTAATGTAATGTAATGAAGGTTTCTGTCGTCAATGCTATTTATCAATTCAGGCAGGGTTTTATCAAAAGTTTTATAGCCTGCGCTTTCAAAAAGGACAAATAAGTCGGCCAATTTTTCATCGTCGGGAGCGGGATGAACCCTGAAAATACCCGGCAAATTCCTCTTTATTAAAAAGTTTGCAACACATTCATTTGCAAGAAGCATAAACTCTTCTATTAATTTTTCCGCATCCTGCTGAACCTGAGGTTTTAAATCAAGTAACTCCCCTCTCTTTGAAACCTTAACATAAGGCTTTTCTACATTTAAAAACAACGCTCCCTTTCTCAACCTCTTCTGCCTTAATTTTTTAGAAAGTGAGTGCATTTTGTCAATTGTTTCCTTTAAGCCTTTAACTTCTGGATAAGGGAAATCGGATTTTCCGTGAAAGTACTCATTCAACTTTTCATAAGTCAACCTTGCCTTGCTGTTTATTACCGACTTTGTCAAATAGTATGAAAGGACATTCCCTTTTTTGTCAAGAGTGATAACACATGATAAAGTGTACCTGTCTTCATACGGTTTCAAACTGCACAAATCGTTTGAAAGCCTTTCGGGAAGCATAGGCACGACTTTACCCGGCATATAGGTTGTAACCCCTCTTAACATTGCCTCTGAATCAAGGCAACTTCCCTTTTCCACAAAATGTGAGACATCTGCAATGTGAACCCCTAAAACATAGCCTTTCTTTGTTTCTTTCAAAGAAACGGCGTCGTCAAAGTCTTTTGCATCTTCCCCGTCTATGGTAAAAACAAGGTCGTTTCTTAAATCAAGCCTTTTTGCAAAAAAACTGTCTTCAACAGAAAGGTGCCTTGCCTCTTCCATAACTT
>JALWHA010000266.1 GCA_027038695.1 Acidobacteriota bacterium | reverse complement strand
GTCTTTTGCCTACCTTTATAACATACTCCCCTTTCGAGGGATTAAAAACAAAAGATGGGTTGCTTACTTTTTCTCCATCTATTGACACCCCACCCTGTTTTATAAGCCTTTTTGCCTCAGATGCGGAAGAAGCAAGGTTATTGTCGGCAAGAAAACGAGCAAATGGATATTCCCCTTGTTTTAGGTTTATTTCCGGCATATCGTCAGGCAATTGCTTTTTTGCAAAAACCCTTTCAAACTCCTGCTCTGCCTTCTCGGCATCTTCTTTTGAATGAAAATCGCTTATTATCATTTTCGCAAGTTGCTTTTTCACCTCTTTCGGGTGTTTTTTGCCTTCTTTTACATCGTTCTTTAAGTGCTCAATTTCTTTTAAAGTCATATCGGTCAAAAGTTCGTAGTATTTAAACATCAAATCGTCAGAGATAGACATCAGTTTCCCGAACATATCCTTAGGCGCCTCATTAATACCCACATAGTTACCTAAAGACTTGCTCATCTTTTCCACCCCGTCCAAGCCTTCAAGTATAGGCAAAGTCATCACAACCTGAGGTTCAAGCCCATACTCTCTCATTAAATCCCTTCCCACAAGAAGGTTAAAGGTTTGATCGGTTCCGCCTAATTCAACATCGCATTTCAGAGCAACGGAATCATAACCCTGACAGAGCGGGTAAAGGAGTTCATGTAATGCAATAGGCCTGTTTTCTTTCAACCTGTTAGTAAAATCGTCCCTTTCTAAAATCCTTGCGACAGTGTACTTTGACGCCAACCTTATAAACCCTTCGCTTCCCAATTCGCCAAGCCATTTACTGTTAAACTCTATTATTGTTTTATCAGGGTCTAAAATCTTGTATATCTGCTTTTTGTAAGTTTCCGCGTTCTGCAAAACCTCTTCCCTTGTCAATTGCTTCCTTGTCTTTGACTTACCCGAAGGGTCCCCGATCATTCCGGTAAAGTCTCCTATAAGAAAAACAACTTCATGCCCCAAATCCTGAAAGTGCTTCATTTTCCTTATAATAACCGTATGGCCGAGGTGCAAATCAGGAGCCGTAGGGTCAAAACCAACCTTTATACGAAGTTTTTTACCGCTTTCCAATTTTTCTTTTAAATCTTTCTTCTGGATACAGTCAACCGCCCCTTTGGTAAGGTAATCAAGTTGTTCCTCAATAGTCATTTCTCTTACATTTACCATTTCATTCTCCCTCTATATAAACTTTATTGTTTTTAACTTCAATTTTATTCTCTGCAAACAGGTTTATAACCTCAGGATAAAGTTCGCATTCTGCTTCAAACACCCTGTTTGCTATTTCTTCTGAAGTGTCTTTAGCAAAAACAGGAACACATTTTTGCGCAATAATCAGGCCTTCGTCGTACTTGTTGTTTACAAAATGTACCGTACAGCCCGTGACCTTTACCCCGCTTTTTCTTACCGCTTCGTGAACCTTCATTCCGTAAAACCCCTTGCCGCAAAAAGAAGGAATTAAAGCGGGGTGGATATTTATTACCTTAAACTCATACCCTTCAGGAACAAAGTACATTTTCAAATAACCTGCAAGGACAATCAAATCCGGCTTATATTTAAGGATAAAGCCGTTTATCTTCTCACTTAACTCCCTATGGTTTTTAATATCAAAACCTTTTGCGGAAATCCCGTAATTTAAAGCCTTTTCCAATCCCAATGCGGTTGTCTTGCTTGAAGCAACGCACACAATCTTGGCTTTCAACTTCCCTTCATCTATTCTTTTAACAAGATTGTCAAGCGTTCTGCCGGTCCCCGAAAGCAAAACCGCTATCTTTAATTTTTTATCCATATTATATTAAAACCGCCTTTTTAAACCCCTGCTCTATAACACCTATCTCAAAAACTTCATCTTTAACAAGGGAATAAAATTTTTCAATATTCTCAGGGGAGACCATGCAAACCATTCCTATTCCCATATTGAAAACCCTGTATGCCTCTTTTTCGGAAATATCCCCATTTTCAATAAGAAACTTAAAAACGGGAAGAACAGGCACCCTATCTTTTTTTATAATCGCATCGCAATCTTCAGGCAACACTCTCGGTATATTGTCAAGGAATCCGCCTCCGGTAATATGAGCCATTCCGTTTATAATTCCCTCTTTCACTGCATCTTTTAAAACAGGATAATAACTCTTATGAATCTTTAATAACTCTTCACCTACTGTACAGCCTAAATCATCAACATAATCGTCAACCTTTAAGCCTAAATCTTCAAAAAAGATCTTTCTCGCAAGAGAGTAACCGTTTGTATGCAAGCCCGTTGATTTTAAGCCAATTATCAAATCACCCGGTTTTATTTTTTCTCCCGTAAGTACTTTATCCCTTTCGGCAATGCCGGTTATAAACCCCGCAATGTCATATTCGCCCTCAGAGTAAAACCCCGGCATCTCCGCCATCTCGCCGCCAATTAGAGACATTCCGTTTTCTTTACACCCTTTAGCAAGGCCTGAAACAATATCTTCCACAACCCCTGCGTAAAGTTTTCCTGTTGCGATGTAATCAAGGAAGTACAAAGGCTTAGCCCCCTGGACAAAGATATCGTTTACACAGTGGTTTACAAGGTCTTGCCCGACCGTGTTGTGAATGCCTGTCATAAAAGCAACCTTCAACTTTGTCCCCACCCCGTCGCAACTTGAAATTAAAACAGGGTTTTTAAAACCTTCAGGGATTTGAAACAAAGTACCGAAAGAACCTATCCCCGTTAAAACATCGGGAGTAAAAGTTGTTTTCACTATAGACTTTATCTTATCTATCGCCTTATCCTGTTCGTCTATGTTTACCCCCGCGGCTTTATATTTTGAATCTTCCATACTCATACACTCCGTAAAACTTGATAAATGAATTATCCTAACATAGGTTTAAATTGTCAATATAAAACAAAAATAGTTAAAAAAGTATTTTTGATTTATAATTTTCTTATGAAAGAACAACAACAGCCTGAAAACAAAATTAAGTTCTTTGCAGAATTCCTGAATAACACCGCGGCGGAACAAATACACTTCACAAATTATAAAAAAATAATTATCCCTTACAACAGCCGCTATTCCCTATGTTTATTCGTGCCGGAAAAGGGGAAACAGAATGTACTGCCCTTTTTTATGGAAGATGTTTTAAAAAACATACCCCTGCCTATTATTATATTCAACAAAGACTTTTCACTTGTGTCAACCAATATAACCGAAACAGAGTTTTTAAAAGAAATCCGCAAAAAAATTGAAAAATTACGGAAAGAAAATATGGAGAGGCTATATCTGTTTGAAACCTTATCCGACATATTATTTCACAAAGGCAAAGAATACAAACTGTACTTAACCCCGCTGATAAAAGACAAAAACAATTTCGGATATATTTGTACCGCAAAGCATAAAGAATCAACGGTTAAACAAAGTCTATCTTTATTAAACAAAACCGCGGCGGAAATACTCTCTTCCGAACGCAAAGAAACACCTATAGACATCTTTAACAGAATTAAAAAGATATTAAAATTGGAAAACCTATACTTTTTTAAAAAGGGAAAAAATAGCTTAACCCTTATCTTCCCTTTCAATATATTAAAAAAAGAAGAATTTACCCTACCTAAAAAAGTACGAGAAAGCCTGCGGGAAAACCCCTTTAATTTAGTTCACAGGGACTTGTTTCCCATAAAACAATTAAAGCCTCTCTTGAAGAAACACACCTTTCTTTATAGCCACCACCTGCCGGGACAAACTCCCTTTGCGGTTATAGGAAGCTCTGAGGAAAGGATTGATCTTCAAACATTAAAAAATTCAGAATGGCTTTTAAAGGTTTTCTTTATCTCCTTAACACAATCAGAGAAAGACACCGACATAGACAATATTTTTGAGAATTACAAACAACCCTCTATTCTCGTAGAAAAGCAAACCCTCAAGATTATATATGCAAATAGGTCTTTTAAAAGATACTTCGGGGAAAACGAACACTTTTTTAATGCGCTTCTTAGCACTGAATCAAATCTTAACATATTAACGAAATTAGACATGAATAATGAACCGTTTACAGAACATATTGACACTATAACTAAAAACAATTTGAGTGCCGAAGCAAAAATAACGGTAATCCCCGCCATAGAAAACAAAGGGAAAGAATTGTTTGCCGTAATCTTCAAAATAGGTAAAGATCAAAATAACACACAACTCAACTTAGAAAGGACACAGAAAAAATCTCTCGCTTTTCTTGAAAAAACATTAATTTTATCGGGAAAACACCTTACATTAATCTCCGGAGAAAAAGATACGGAAGAGATAACAAACCTGCTATTAAAGGACATATCCCAAAGTTTAAAAGCGGAGATAGGCTTTATCGCAAAAATAGAAAATAAAGGCAAAGTTATCCTTTTAAACTCTTACAAAGAAAAAAACAATGCCGATTTTGAAAACATACTCAAAAAAATCAAAAAAGAAAGAGAGATATTCAAGGAAAAACCGGGAACAATAATTGAAAACAAACACATTAGCGGAACAGGTTCGCTGCTTTTAATTAAATTTATGCCGGATAAAACGGTAACCTATATTTTAGGTTTAGGGTTTCAAAAAGAAAGAAAACTAAAAGGGGAAGAAAGCATAGCTATTTCAACATTCCTTAACATCCTAACCCTTGCATTCAAAAGAAAAGAAGAGAAAAATGCTATAATCAAGGCTGAAAAAGAAAACGAGAGATTAAAAAAGATAAACAGGGAAATAATTTCCTCAATTTCCCATGAAATAAAAACCCCGTTAACGTCTATTATAGGATTATCGGAAATACTTACGGAAAAAACGAAAGGGGAAAACAGAGAATTTATAACCCACATTAACACAAATGCTTTAAAATTATTAGACCTGCTTGAAACAATGCTAAATATTAATAAAATCAAAGAAAAAGAAACCTATATTGAAAAAAAACACAACGTTAACACAAATGAATTCTTAGAGAATATTCAAAGTTTCGTAAAAGGGTTAAATAAAAGCCCATCAGTAAAATTCAGAATTGTATCCAAAAACATGCCCTCCTATTTTATTCAGGACGGCACCATAATTTACAGGATAATAATTAACCTTTTAGACAACGCTTTCAGACACACCAAAAGGGGAATTGTAACCTTATCCTTAAGTTATGAAAAAAAATACTTTGTCATAGAAATAAAAGACACGGGAGAGGGCATTAAAAAAGAAAATTTAAACAAAATATTCTCCCCGTTTTTCCGTGAAAAAAATCATAATACAGCTAAAAAAGGCAATGTGGGATTAGGATTATACATAGTTAAGCAACTTTGTGATATTATAAAAGCAGATATTATCGTTACCAGTACAAAAAACAAAGGCACTTACTTTAAGATCAGTATTCCTATTCAAGGAGAAAAATAAATGGCCGAGAAAAAGGAAAACATTAAAAAACGAGACACGGTGCTGATAATAGACGACGACCCGGAAATCAGGATCACGTTTTTCCACTTCCTTGAAATGCAAAACTACCGTGTTATCACTTTGCCGGACCACAAAAAGCTATTTGAAACCCTTGAAAAAGAAAACGTTGACCTTATTATTTTAGATATCATGTTTCCTGAAAAAAGCGGAATGAATATACTTGCCGACTTAAAAGCAAGCAACAGGTTTAACCATATTCCGGTGATAATGTTTACCGCAAAAGACGAAGATACAACCTTGAAGAAGGCTTTTGAATTAGGCGCTAATGATTTTATAACAAAACCGATAAAAAGCCTGACAGAACTTGCCGCCAGGATCAAAGCAAACATAAAGATAAAAAAATACGAAGACGAATTAAGAAAAATAGCATTTTTAACCGATAAATTGGAGATCTTAAAACAGGTAATGGTAACAATTGAGCACAACTTCGGCCAACCTTTAACGGTTATATTAAGTTATATCTCAATATTGGAAAGGGATATAAAAAACAATCCCGACCTGTACGCAAAATACTCCCCTATTTTAAGCAAAATAAAAAACTCGGTAGGAGAGATTCAGGGGATAGTGGAAAACCTCAAATCAGTGAACAAGATTGAAATAACCGAGTATGTCAACTCAATAAAAATGATAAAAATCAAAGACACAAAAAAAAGCCGGGAATAACCCCGGCTTCTATATACCTTAAAAACGGACCCTACTCTTCGGTTTTCTCTTCTTCTTTATCCTTTTTAATAAAATCTTTCATTAAATCGCCTAATTTCACTCCGCCGCCGGTGCTAACTTCTTCCGCTTTGTTTTCCTTCTTTTCTTTTTTAGGCTTATCCTTCTTAACCTCTTTCGGTTTTGCTTTTGCTTTTTCCTCAGCTCTCTTCTTTTCCAGCTCTTTTCTTTCTCTGTCTATAATTACCTGCCTGATGGAAAGTCCTATCTTCTTATCCTTCACGTCAACCTTAACTATCTTCATTTCTTTCACATCGCCTATATTTAAAACATCGGAAGGTTTGTCAATTCTCTCCTTCGAAATTTCAGACACATGCACAAGCCCCTCAATATCCTCGTCCAGCTCAACAAATGCGCCGTAATCTTCAAGCTTGACAATCTTGCCTTCAACCACGTCACCCATCTGATACTTTGAGAAAAACTTCTGCCATGGGTCTTCAGTTAACTGCTTTATGCCTAAAGCAATCTTCTGATTTTCCCTGTCAATGTTCAGGATCTTAACCTTAACCTTATCCCCCGCCTTGACTATCTCTTCGGGGTTTTTTACCCTCTTTGACCAGCTCATATCGCTCACATGGATAAGGCCGTCAACTCCGTCGTACACTTCAACAAATGCGCCGAAATCGGTTACGTTTTTAACTTCCCCTTCAAAAATATCTCCTACATTAAACTTCTCTTCAATCACATCCCAGGGGTTATCTTTTATCTGTTTTAAGCCTAAAGCAAGCCTCTTTCTTTCACCATCAACCTCAAGGACAACCGCCTCAACCTCGTCACCTAACTTAAAGTAATTCTGCGCATTGGAAATCTTTTTTGTCCATGAGATATCGTTAATGTGAATAAGGCCTTCCACTCCGGGCTCAACCTCAACGAATGCTCCATAATTTTTAATATTAACAACGGAACCTTTAACCTTTGTCCCTTCGGGGTACTTCTTTTCAATATTCTTCCACGGGTCTTCAGTTTTCTGTTTATAACCCAAGGAGATCTTTTCATTTTCCTTATCAATGGAAAGAACGACAACCTCAACCTCATCGCCTACTTTAAAGAAATCTGAAGGGTGAGACACCTTGCCCCATGAGATATCGGAAATATGAAGAAGGCCGTCAACCCCGTCCAGATCAATAAACACGCCGTAATCGGTAATATTCTTAACCTTGCCGTTAACCAGGTCGCCTTCTTTTAAGGTTGACATCAACTTTTCTTTCTTTTTGTTTAACTCGTCCTGCACAAGTTCAACCCTTGAAACAATACAATTCTTCGGGGTATACTTTACAACCAGGAAGTCGTATTCCTTGCCTACATACTCGGAATCTTCTTTTCTCAACCTTCTAACGTCAACCCTTGACTGAGGCAGAAACGCCGTTTTGCCGCCTAAATCGACATTAAACCCCTTATTAACGATTTCGGTAATCTTGCCTTTAATAGGAGTTTGATTTTTATATGCTTCCCTGACCTCTTCCTCAAACTTTCTTGCAAAAGCCTTTTTAAAAGATAGCTTAACATCTTTATCGGTAAGTTTGTCAACTACCACTTCTATTTCATCTCCCTCTTTCGGGAGTTCATTGTTTGTATCCGTAAAATCACTAACACTTACAACGCCTTCAACCTTCTGCCCTACATCTACGAAGACAAAATCCTCACTAACCGATATCACCGTACCCTTGACAAGGTCGCCCCTTGAAACCGAATTCGGAGAAGCGTCATGTTCTTCCAAAAGTTTTTCAAAAGATTCTTTTTCTTCCGCTTTCCCTGAAACAGATTTAGCCTTTTCTTCCTTTTCTACGGATTCAACAGACTCCTCCTGAATAGTTTCGGTAACCTCCTTAATCTCTTTTGTTTCTTCTAATTTTTTTTCCTGTTCATTAACCATATATTCCCCCTAAACCTGAATAAAAATACCGGAAAGCACAATGCTTCCAGGCTGATGGAATATTATAGCAACACCTTATATTTATTGCAAGTCAAATAAGTATTTAATATAATATTTTTTGACTCGGTACTTTTAAGGAGTTATATTTGTACAGTTT
>JALWHA010000265.1 GCA_027038695.1 Acidobacteriota bacterium | reverse complement strand
AAGGTGAGAAAGGCTGGTGGGGAACTTAAACTTTTAAGCCTTTCTCAAAAGATTAAAGACATATTCCAGATAGCCCAGTTGCTCAGCATTTTTGACTATTACATCAACGAGGAAGAGGCAGTGAATTCCTTTTCCTCTGATAAGTGAGAATTTTTTTGAAAAGATAAGACAATGAGGTTTTTTGTTAAATTGGTATTTGTTTATGTAATTTTGTTTATGGGTGTTTTTCTCATTTTAGATTTTCTTACTGCAATAGCAGTTGCTAATTTTGACTTTAAAACACGCAATGAACTATTTTCATATTCACTTACCTTGCAGGGGGTATTTGAGGTAATACTGATTTTTGTTTTTATTATTCTGGGATTTGTGCTTGCAGGAAAGAAAAAAATGTTTTTTTCAGGTTTTACACTCTTTATGGCTTCTCTTTTTCTTACTATTAAGTATTTTCTTTTGCTTTTGAAATTCTTTTTGCCTTCTTTTTTAAATTCCCTGCCAGCGTTTTTAAGAGATTCAAATCTTTTTTATGCCTTGTTTTTTGTTATGCTTGCTATTTTATACCTTGTTTTCTTTTTCCACTTTAAAAACAAAGGCAAAAACCCTTATTTTTTGCTGGGGGGAATGCTTGTTTCCATTATTGCCTCACTCTTTTATTTTTCAATCATTAATATTTTTGACATAATGAAGATTATTGATTCGCTGAGAGTATCCTCTCTCTTCTGGAATACACTGGATGTTTACCTTGTAAAAACCCTTATGTTTATTTTACCTGTCTTGATTTTGTTTTATTACTTTACTTTGCTTTTTACTGACGAAGAGAATAGAAATGTTTTGTAAAAAAGTGGTTGAAATATTCTTTTAATTCTGGTATTTTATTCTTTGCGTGAGCCGGCGTAGCTCAACTGGTAGAGCAACTGACTTGTAATCAGTAGGTTGGGGGTTCAAGTCCCTTCGCCGGCTCCATTTTTTTATGCCTTCTATTAGATACTCCCCTTTAAATTAATTCAGGTGTTTAATATTGTTGCTAATTTTCCACTTAAATGTATAATATTTAGAGGAAGAAAGGCGGGTAATCGCAAAGGCTTTTGCCTTTGAGGAAAGTCCGAACTCCATAGGGCAGTGCGCCGGGGAAAGCCCGGTCTCCGTAAGGAGAAGGAAAGTGCCACAGAAAACATACCGCCCAGCACCTATTTTGCCTGGCTGATTATTGGTTTGGCTGATGAATGAGAGTGGCAAAATAGGTGCTGGGTAAGGGTGAAAAGGTGGGGTAAGAGCCCACCGCTCCGATAGTGATATCGGAGGCATGGTAAACCCCGCACGGAGCAAGGCCAAATAGGGAAGCGTAAGAGAGTTGCCCGCTCCATGCTTCCGGGTAGGCCGCTTGAGGTATTGGGTAACCAATACCCCAGAGGAATGATTACCCGAGACAGAATTCGGCTTACAGCCTTTCTTCCACTTTATTATAATGAGGTGAGTGTATGAAAAGGTTTTTTATTATAATTTTTTTGTTCTTCTTACTTTTGCCTTCTTATGCTAGGGTTTCAGACCATGATTCTTTTAAAAAATCCTTGAAAGAGTATACTATAGGTGTTTTATTAAGTGGAAAGGGGGAGTGTGATAAAGCCATCCCTCACTTTGAAAAAGCCTTGTCATATAATAAAAACATCTATATTTACTTTGAACTTGCCGATTGCTATAAATCCCTCTCAGAAATGGAAAAGACAATAGAATACCTTGAACTTGCAACAAAAGAGTTTCCAAAAAACCCTGAAGGGTATTTAAAACTTGGAGATTATTACTCTGAATTGATAACTGTTTTAAAATCAGAGGAGATAGTAAAAAAAGCACTTGAAAATTATAGAAAAGCCTTTGAACTTTCTAAGGATTACAATATTTGTTATAAAATTATTGAAGATGAGTTTATACTTCAGGATTATGACAGTGTAATAAAGGATTTTGAATCATTGCCTGAATCTTATAAAGGTGATTACTATACCCTGTTTTATGTTTCATTAGCTTACAATGCAAAACAGCAGAGGTTTAAGTTGTTTCAGACTTTGAAAAAGTTAACAAAGTTAAATATTCCTAATCCAAAACTTTTAAATGAATTGATTTCTATAAGCAGGGAAAACAATTTTTACCTGTTTGCCTATAAATTTACCCTTAAGTTTAAGCAGGTTTATAGGGATTTTAATGATTGGGATAAGTTGCTTCTATATGCCCTTCTGTCAAAGAAGTTTGACAAGGTAATAGAGATATTCAATAAGCACTTGAAAGAAAACCCAACTCCAATTGCACTTTATTGCTTTGCAACAGCAAATGCTTATACAGGTAATTACCCTGTTGCAATTAAATATTATAAAGAGTTGCTCAAAAACAAAAAGGTAAACCTATCAACCGAGCTTAAACAGGATATTTACCTTGATTACATAAGGCTTTTAATTGCCACAAAGCACTATAAAGAGGCTTATGATGAGACATTAAAGTATGAAAAAATTTACGGCCTCTCCCCTGACACTATTTTAAAGCAAAGGTTTGAATCTCTATTGCTTTTGGGGGATAAGAAAAAGGCAGGCAAGACCCTTTACATTTTAAAGATGGTTGCAAAGGATAAGGAAGAAGTTAAACAAATAGAAAATATCTTTAAA
>JALWHA010000264.1 GCA_027038695.1 Acidobacteriota bacterium | reverse complement strand
CTCTCGGGAACGGGGCAAACAGGTTTGCCGCTATGAGTTTTTACAAATCAATAATTTTAAATCCCGGGCGTAAAGAAGCATATGCCTTTTTGTGTATAGCCCTTGCTAAAATAAGGGCTTTTGACGATGTTAAAAAAGTTATAAAAAAAGCGAGAGAAAACGGTATAACCCTTTATGATTTAAGGAAGAATAAAATGTTTGACAATATGTACAATAAATTGAAACAAAAAGGGATTATTGATTGATATCGCTTTTAAAGGGTGTTTCACCTGGTATAACGATAAGAAATAGTTGACATTTTATGGTCTCTTTGCTATTATATGCTTCGCGTCGGGGAGTGGCGCAGCCTGGTAGCGCACTTGTCTTGGGAACAAGGGGTCGGAGGTTCGAATCCTCTCTCCCCGACCAGGAATATGTATGAGTGCACCAGTAGCTCAGCAGGATAGAGCAGCGGCCTTCTAAGCCGTTGGTCGGGGGTTCGAATCCTCCCTGGTGCGCCATTTGTTTTTATGGTGAGCGTAGCTCAATCGGATAGAGCACCAGACTGTGGCTCTGGGGGTTGGGGGTTCAATTCCCCTCGCTCACCCCATTTTCTCCATTTTAAAATTATTTAATTATCCTATTTCTTCCTGATTCTTTTGCTTTATATAATTTTTCGTCCACTTCTTTTAATTTCTGTTCTAAGGTTTCCCTGTCAAGTGTTTTAAAGTCAAAGCAACAAACCCCGCCGCTTACGGTTAATTTTATAGATTTAGTATTGTATTCAACTGTTACATTTTCTATTTTTTCCCTGATTTTTTCCGCTATATTGAAGGCTATTTCTATTGTGTTTTTCTCATCTAATTTTGTAAGGAGTACAAGGAATTCTTCTCCCCCGAACCTGATTGCAAAATCACTGTTTCTTATGGACGAGGATATTGTTTCGGCTACAAATTTCAAAACAGTGTCACCGGCGTCATGGCCGTATGTGTCGTTGACTTTTTTAAAGTGGTCAATATCAAGCAGTATAAAGCAACCGTTGGTTTTTTCGTCTCTTGCCGCACTCCGTTTAAAGATTTTTATTAAATGTGCAAAAAATCTCCTGTTATAGAGGCCTGTCAGGTAATCATGTTCGGCGAATTCTTTTAATTTGGCGTTTTTTTCCTCAAGTTTTTTGTTTAAGGTATCTAATTGTTTTGTTCTGTCTTTTACAAGTTTGTCCAGTATTTCTTTTTCCTTTTTAAGTTTTGCTGTTTTAATGTGCGTTACGGTATAAGCAATAATACCAATTAATCCTAAAAAAAGAGCAAATATTAGAATTATAAATTCTGGTTTTTGCCAGAATGGTTCAGGGACTTCAAGAGTCATAACTCTTTCTATGATTTCCTTATTGTTTGAAATAGACGAAACCTTTATGTATAAAGGGTAAATTCCCGGCTTGAGAGTTGTATAGTATATTTTCATATTTTTAAAATTATTTATCCTATTCCACATGGTATTAATTCCCTTTAATTTATACTCTATACCTAAGCTATATTCGTTTCTGAACCAGATTACGTCAAAGTTAATAAAAATTTCTTTTGTCCCGTATGGGATTTTAATTGTTTTTTGAGAAAAGTTCGTGTTTTCATAAAATTTATTTTTATAAAAATATCTTAAAGAAGTCGGAAATATCTTGGGTTTAAACATTGTTTTGTTATCTATTTGAAGGCCTAAATTTTCAATTTTTACGGCACCTCCGAATAACCCGAACCAAATATTGTTATCGGGGTCTTTGGTAATAGCGTTGTGTGTGGTGAACTCGTTGCCGGGCAAGCCGTCATCTTTGGTTAAAATTTTAAGTATTGTTTCTTTTTCAGGGTCAAAAAGTTGTGCTCCTCCGTCACTTCCAATCCACAAATACTTTCCCGCAGGATAAACGGCGGATAAACCGAAAGGCAAAAACCCGTTTTTTTTGCCGTAAAATTTTGTTTTGTTGTTGTTGATTTTGATTAATCCGTAATTTGTTGCTGCCCAGAGTGTTTTTCGGTTTTTGTCAAAATATAAAGCAAAAACAGATTTTAATTCTTTCGGAGTTGAGGGTAAATAATTCTTAAATTTTCCTCTGTTGTAAATAATAACGCCCTCCCCTAAACTTCCAAGTAAAATGTTATTTTTATCGTCTTTTGCAAGGCATCTGATATACGAAACAGGTAATCCGTTTGATATATCATATCTTTTCCATTTATTGTTCTTCATAACGGCAAAGCCTTTTTTGCAGGAAACATAAAGTGTGTCACCGTTCAGTAAAAGGTCGGTGGCGTTATTTCCGGGAAGGCATTTGTTTTCTTCGGTAAAGTATTGTTCTTTCCCGAATTTGTCCCTTTTTATTACCCCCCCTCCCTCGGTGGCAAAATAAAAGTTTCCTTTTTTATCTTTAACAATATCCCAGACTGGAAACTTTGATATATATTTTGATTTTAAGGTGCTTATATTTCCGTTTTTTGCGATTAATACTCCTGACGAGAACCCTAGCATCATTGCTTTATTTTCTTTGTCGTAATAAAAACATATATAACTGGCACCGCTTCTACTGGTTTTGTCCTTATAAACAAGCATGTGCTCCGAGATAAGTTTGCAGGCTCCGTGATTTGTACCGAACCATATTATCCCTTCATTGTTTTGAAAAATGCTTAATACTCTTTTTGCAGGAATCCCGTTTTGCAATGAGTAAAATGAAGACCTTGTTTCGCTTATTTTTCGTAATCCCTGATTTGTGGCGATCCATATATTTTCAGCCATATCCTGTATGCAATCAAAGATTATTTCTTCATTATCGGGTGTATTAAATATCTTTTTAATATTTCCGTTTTTATAGAGAAAAATTGTATGTTTTGATACTAAAAGAAGTGTGTTGCTTTTTGAGACCTTAATTTTTATTAATGGGGGTGTTTTGCCTATAAGTTTGGGGTTATCTTTTTTTAACGATGTGACAAATAAATTTCCGTCTGACGTACTGAAAAAGAGTTTTGCTTTAAATAACCGTAAGACAACCGGGTTGTATTTTTTGAACCCGAAGTAATGCCACTTATTTTTCTCTATGTCAAACCTGTAGATGCCTTTCTTTTTTAAAGCGGCAAAAAGTACGGTTTTTGTCCTCAATGTAGAGTTATTTTTAGAGAGCTCGTCTATTGCTATAGTATCCGATACCTCCCCGATGTAAGGGATTGCGGTAAATTTCTTTGCGTTTGGTTTTATGTATGCTATTCCCTTTACTGTTTGTGCTATTACTATGCCTGTTTTTGATGTTAAAAGTTTATTTATTGATTCATTGGGGAGTCCTTCTTTAAGCCGATAGGTTTTAAACTCAAACCCATTGAATCTTGATATTCCCGAACTGCACCCGAACCAGATGGATCCTCTTGTATCTTCCACTATATCCCAGACCTGAGAAGATGCGAGCCCGTTGTCGGTAAAATAAATCCTTACAGGCAACGATTGAGAGAATGCAAGTGTGAAATACCATAAAGCATAAAGAATTATTGCTAATTTAAAGGTTACATTAGATTTGTTCATTTCATCCCCTTTAATACACAATTAGGTTCCTGCCGCTTTGTTTTGCCTGATAAAGTTTTTTGTCTACTTCAATTAAAATTCTTTCTATATCTTCGTCAGAATGTAATAACCCTAAATCCAGAGTGGATATCCCTGCGCTTATTGTAAATTTGATTTTTTTATCTTGATAAAGAAAATATTTGTTTTCTACTTCTTGTCTAAGTTTTTCTGCTACATTTTTTGCCTGTTCCGGCCCGGTTTTTGGAAGAATAATAAGGAATTCTTCTCCCCCCCAACGAGCAACAATATCGGATTTTCTTGTTATTTTTTTAAATATTTTGGCTAATTCCTTTAAAATAAAGTCGCCGGCGTCGTGGCCGTGAGTATCGTTAATGATTTTAAAGAAATCTATATCTATTAAAATAAAAGAAATCTTAAAATTCGGGTCTCTCTCGGCTAATTTTTGGTATAATTTTAGGACTTTTAAGGCGTGCCGCCTATTGTAAAGGTTTGTTAGAAAGTCTCTTTCCGCTAACTCTTCAAGCATTTTGTTTTTTTCTTTAAGAAGTTCATTCGCGGTTTTTAACTGCTCTGTTTTTTCGGCAACCAGTTTATCTAATCTTTCTTTTTCTTTTTTAAGGTGTTTGGTGCGAATATAAGTGAAGAACAAAGAAATAAGACCTCCACCGATTAAGAATAACAGTATGATTGTAAATATTACCCATTTTTTTGCCCACCACGGCTTCATTATTTTTATTGTGGCAATCTTCTTTTCCACCGATTGATTGTTTGCTCCCAAATTAACTATTTTCAAATCAAGAGTGTAGGTTCCGAAGGTTAAATAATTAAACTGTACTTTTGTGTTTTTCAAGTCGTCAATCTTTGTCCATTCGTCGCTTTCTCCCTCTAGTTTATAGAAGATAGCGGTACTATAGTCGTTTCTGAACCATATTACATCAAAGTTAAAGGTAATGTCCTTTGCTCCGTAAGGTATTTTTAATAAAGGGTTTCCCGGGGTTATTTTCCATATCTGTTTTTTATATTTATAACTTAAGTTTTTAAAGTAAATTTTCGGATTAAAAGATATTTGACTGTTTAATACCGTCTGTGGGCTGATCGTTGCCATTCCGCCGAAAACCCCTATCCAGACATTTCCTTTTGAATCTTTACAAATTGCGTTGTGGGTTGTAAATTCGTTTCCCGGCAATCCTTCGTCTTTGGTAAATATCTCTATTACCTTTTCCTTTTTAATATCAAAGAGACATAAGCCTCCGTCAGTTCCTACCCATACGAAATTTTTTAAAGGAAGTACCGCAATTCCACTATAATTTGGAAATCCATATCTGTAATCGTAAAGTTTTGCAATTCCGTCTTTTACTTTTACAAGTCCGTAATTGCAGGTTGCCCAAAAAACTCCATTTTTATATGCGATTGAATACATTGTATTGTAATCGCTTTTCAAGTTCTTGATAATTTGAACAAAACCGTTTTTTGTGTATTCAACAATGCCTGCGCCGTATGTTGCCAGGTATATATTTCCCCTCTCGTCTTGAGCTAAAGCCCTTATGTAAGAAGCGGGCAGGCCGTTTGCCGTAGTGTAAATATGCCATTTCCCGTTTTTATGCACGGCAAAACCGCTTTTAGTCGCCACATAGAGGGTTTTATTCAGGTAAATAAGGTCTGTCACTTTATTGTCAGGCAGGCATTTGTCTTCTTTTTTGTAAATAATTGTTTTTCCCTGCTTTGTTATCTTTACTACCCCGCCTCCCTCTGTAGCGAAGTAATAGTTTCCCTCGTTGTCATTTACGATGTCCCAAATTATAAATTGGTCTAAATAACTGTTGTGAAATTCAAAGGTGTTCTTTCCTTTTATTATCGCTACCCCTCTGTTAATTCCAGTCCAGATCTGTTTTTTGTTTTTATCCCAGAAAAGAGAAATGCAACTTTGAATGTCTTTGTTTTCCATTTTTTTATAGATTAACATATTGTTATTGACTAACTTTGCCAATCCTGAATTTGTCCCTAACCACAAAATTTCATCATGGCTTTGAAAAACGCTAAATATAGGCAGCTCTGGTATCCCGTTTTGAGTAGTATAATACTTATTTCCCTTAGATGTTACTTGCAACAGGTATTTATTTGTCCCTATCCAGAGTTCTCCTTTTTTTGTGCAGGTGGCGTCAAAGATGTTTAGGGTTCTGTCTGACGAAGAAAAAATCTTCCGAATATTAAAAGTGCCTGCTTTGAATTTGATTTTGTAAACTTCCTTTTCGGTTATGGCAAAAATCGTATCCTTATCGTATTTTTTTAATTTTGCCGGTTGTTTAAGATCGGTTAAAAATGTTATTTTTTTGCTTTTTAAATCAGCGATATAAAGTTTACCGTCTTCAAATGAAATAATAACCTGGCCTTTTAAAATAGATATGGAAAAGGGGTCATGTTTTGTGGTCACAATCCATTGTTTTTGATTATCTTGCAAGTTAATACATAAAACCCCTTTATTTTTCACACAGACGAACAGCTCTGAATTGTTTGGGTTATCCTTTTCTTCTTTCACCGAAAAATCAACAATTTCTCCTTCAAGGGGTATTTGTTTAAAATAATCTTCTTCTGCTTTCTTGTAGGCTAATCCGTGATAGGTGAGTACAAATAGATTTCCGTTGACTGTAGGCTCAGTTTTTATAATGGTAATATTTGGCAGGCCTTTTTTTAACCCATAGTTTACGAATTTAAACCCGGTAAAATAAGATAATCCGGAACCGCAAGAAATCCATAAGGCCCCGTTGGCATCGTTTCTAATATCAACAACTTGATTTGAGGCAAGTCCGTCAGAAGAGGTATAGGTACGTAAAGGAAGATACTGGGAATAACAGATTAGAGATACAAATATTAAAATTATTAATAAAAATTTTTTGTTCATAGTGAAATTATATTGATTTTTCCGGTAAGTTGCAAGACTTTATGTCCTTTTTATGAAAATATATGTTGCATCGTCTTCAAAATCTCCGTTTGTGATTTCAAGGAGTTTTTTATTGAAGGAAGATTTGAAATCTTTTTTGTCTTTACATTCAAAGATAAGGTCTAAAATGCCTTTTTCCCCGATCTCTTCCCCATTTTTTTTCTTTGCTTCGGAAATGCCGTCGGTGTACATAAAGATAAAGTCGCCTTTTTTAAATTGTGCTTTGTTTTTTTTATAAGAGGCAAAATCAAGTAATCCGCAGACCGGCCCTCCTTCCCGCAATTTGCTAACCTCTGTTCCTGAAAACAGCAGCGGGGCGGTGTGGCCGGCGTTAAGGTATTCAACCGAATTGCTTTTTGTGTCTATTAACAGAATGCTTAAGGCTACGAATTTATTTGATTCCGTGGTGGCTGTTAAAAGTTTGTTTAAGGTATCGCATATTTTAACAAGATCGTACACCCCTTTTAAAATCATGGTTTTAACCGAAGATTGGACAGCCGCCATTATAAGTGAAGCAGGTACCCCTTTACCTGAAACATCGGCTATAATTACAAAGGTTTTGTCCCTGTCTATAGGAAGTATATCGTAATAATCCCCTCCTACCTGACGGTAGGTAATCATTCCGGTTTCTATCTCAAGGCACTTTAATTCAGGGAGTTGAGAGGGGAGAAGTTTTTGCTGGATCTCCCTTGCGATCATAATCTCTTTCTCAAGCCTTTCTTTTTCTATTAATTGATTGATCATCTTGCAGTTTTCAAGGTTTGAATATAGCAGGTTTAAGACTATTTGTGCAAAATGAATATCCGATTGTTCAGGTTTTTTTTCGTTTAATTTTTTACCTAAATACCCTGTTAAATAGTTGATTTTTATTTTTTTCGGTTTTTTATTCTTAATATCTTTTTCTTTCAGGTTTCTTTCAAAAAATCTTTGATTGTTGCCGTCTTTAATCTCAATCGCTATCTCTTTTATCCCCAAACTTCCCGAAATAATATTCATTGTTATTGAAACGCTTTTCTCAAAATCCCTTGTAAAAAGCATTTCCTTGCTTGCCTCAAGTATGGACTCAAATTGAAGTATCTTTCTGCTTAATTTTTTGTTTGTATCTTTTAATCTTTTTATATTGTCAATATTTTTTAAAAGCAAAGTGGCAAGGTGGCATACAATATCTATAAACCTTGTATCTTTCCCGTTTAAAGTTAAATCTTCGTTCTCTCCCCCTAACTTTAAATCTCCGAATTTGTTGCTGCCGTAAATCAAATTCCTTTCAATTAAGTATGTTTTTTGAGGAATCCCCTTAATAATCTCTTCTGTGCCTATTTTAATAAACCCGTTTTTTAACTTTAGTCTTCCCATTAAGGTTAAAACCGTAAGGCTTGCTATATGTTCGGAAGATAAGTTTTCTTTCGCGTTTGAAATAAATTCAAAAAGGGTTAATAAGTCTAACTCTGAGGGAGAAATATTACCCGATCTTTTTGGAAAGTTTGCAGAAGTGTTTTCCATTTTCACTACCGTATTCTACCGAATCCATAAATTTAATCATAAGCATAATGCCTAACCCGCCTTTTTTGTACTTTTGAAGGTACTCTTTCATATCGGGAAAGACCAATTTGTCCGGGGAAATAGGCTCGCCTGAATGTATTATCTTTATAATTAAATCCCTTTTTTCAACAAGGTATTCAATCTCAATATCCCTGTCTTGTTTAAACCTATATGCATGCTTAATTGTATTTGTT
>JALWHA010000263.1 GCA_027038695.1 Acidobacteriota bacterium | reverse complement strand
AAATAAGGCCTCAATCTGCTTATAACCCTCTTTGCCGGCAACCTTTGCATACATCTCATACCTTGCCCTTGCCTGAGATTCACCGGCAAAACTCTTTAATAAATTTTCAAGAGTTTTAGTGCCTTTTAAACTCTTCATATTACACCTCCCTATAAAATTAAATTCTAAATGCAAAAAAAATAAAGTCAAATATGAAAAAAGTTAAATTTGAAAATTCTCACAATTTAAGCAAATCTTTTATATAATAATTGAACGGAGGTGAGTATGAAAAAAATACTTAGCATTGTTTTGCTTTTAATAGTTTGCGGCCTATTATTTGTTTCTTACAAATACACTGTAATCAGAAAGGGTACTTCCCTTTACTTTATGCCCAAAAACCCACCGACCTTTGAAGAGGTTTATGTGGATATTACAGACTGGACTTTCAAAGATTACGCTCTTCATCCGAAAATTTCCGCATTCCTTGTTGCTCAGGGCATTAAAAAAAATTCCATTGAAATAAAAACCAAGGTTATAGATACAATTGAAAAACACAAAGAAGAAATGGAAAAGATGATTGAAGAGGAGGAAAAATAAGTAAATGAAACTTCCTATTGTTGTTTACGGAGACCCTGTTTTAGAGAAAAAGGGCGAAAAGGTAAAAGAAATAAACGAAGAAATAAAGCAACTTGTTGAGGATATGTATGAAACAATGGTTGCTGCCCCGGGAATAGGGCTTGCCGCACCGCAGGTTGGGAAAAGCCTTCAACTTGCAATTGTTGACTTATCAGCAGGTGAAAACCCTGAAGAAAGGATTGTTTTAATAAACCCTGAAATAACAGAAACAGAGGGAATTCAAAAAGAAGAAGAGGGTTGTTTAAGTTTTCCGGGCATATTCGGTTTTGTGGAAAGGCCTGAAAAGGTAAAGGTAAAATACACTGATTTAGACGGCAAAGAAAAAGAGATAGAGGCTGAAGGGCTGCTTGCAAGGGCTTTATGCCACGAAATAGACCACCTAAATGGGGAACTTTTTATTTACAAATTTGCTCCTGTGAAAAGAAAAATGGTTATGAAAAAAATAAAAAAACTAATGAAGGAAGGAAGATGGGGTTATTAAAAACAGTGTTTATGGGAACCCCAGAAATCTCTGTTCCCTTTTTAAAAAAACTCAATGAATTAACCGATTTAAGGCTTGTTATAACCCAGCCTGACAGGCCGAAAGGGAGAAAAAAGGCTTTAACCCCCCCACCAGTAAAACTTGAAGCAGAGAAATCAGGCATTGAGGTTATCCAGCCTGAAAAGATAAAGAAAAACGAGGAAGTAATCGCAAAGTTAAAAGAGATAAACCCTGATTTAATACTTGTTGTTGCCTATGGAAAGATAATTCCTGAAACAATATTGAATATCCCGAAACACGGGTGCTTAAATGTTCACTTTTCCGCATTGCCTAAATACAGAGGGGCAGCACCTGTAAACTGGGCTATTGTAAACGGGGAAACAATAACAGCCGTATGCCTTATGAAAATGGATAAGGGGCTTGACACAGGGCCAATTATAGGGTGTTTGTCGGAAAAAATTGACCCTAATGACAATGCATTAGACTTGTTTGAAAGGCTCACAGAAAAGGGGTTGAAATTGCTTGAAACAACCATGTTTGAGTATGTTGAGGGAAAGATAAAACCCATTCCCCAGAAAGACGAGCATGCAAGTTATGCCCCCATAATAAAAAAATCAGACGGAAAACTTGACCCTACCCTTCCGGCGGTTGAAATTCACAACAGGGTAAGGGGGTTTTACCCGTGGCCTTCGGTTTTCGGCAGGGTTAACGGAAAACTCATTAAAATTCTTAAAACATTCCCCTCTGAAATGACAGAGGAAAAGGAAGCAGGAACAATTGTAATCAAAAACAACATACCCTTTATGGTATGCGGGGATAAGCACCTTCTAAAACTTATGGTTGTTCAGCCTGAATCCAAAAAGCCTATGGACGGCAAATCGGCTGTAAACGGCGGATACTTAAAAGACGGAGACAGGATTGAGTAAAAGAGTTTTTATCCTCTGCGGAGAATTATCTGCTGAACAGTATGCCGCAAAGATAACCCCCGAACTTAAAAACAACGGTTTTGAAGTATTCGCAATGGGGGGGGATTTACTTAAAAACGCAGGGGCTGAAGTTGTTTTAGACTACAAATCCCTGTCTGTTGTGGGATTAACCGAGGTTATTGAGCATTACTCAGATTTAAAAAAAGCATTCAACTTTCTTGTTGATAAGATAAAAGAGTTAAAGCCTGAAATTCTGGTGTGCATTGATTTTCCCGACTTCAACATAAGGATTGCAAAAAAGGTGAAAAAACATGTGGGAAAACTTGTTTACTTTATCCCCCCTCAGGTGTGGGCATGGAGGCTTTACAGGGCAAAGTTTATATCAAGCCTTTTTGATAAAGTGATTGTATTATTTCCTTTTGAAAAACCGTTATACGAAAACGCAAAATACTACGGCCACCCTTTAACCGAAATGATATCGGTTAATTTAGAAGAAAGCGGTTTTTTAAACAAATACTCTTTAAAAAAGGAGAGAAAAAGAATTTTGCTTCTCCCTGGAAGCAGAAAAAAAGAAATCACATCATTAACACCTTTTATCTCTCATTTCGGAAAACTAATCTCCGATAAACAC
>JALWHA010000262.1 GCA_027038695.1 Acidobacteriota bacterium | reverse complement strand
CTTCCCTTTCGTACTCGTCAAGGTAATCTATTTTGTTCAGCACAAAAAACAGCCGGGGGATCTTGTCTTTCACCTGCTTTAAAAATTCAAGTTCAACCTCGGTAATGGGGGGATCGGCAGAAACAACAAAGAGTGCCGCGTCGCATTGGGGGAGAAAGTTCAAGGTTGCCTCGGTGTTGTGCTTATAGGTTGAGCCTATGCCGGGAGTATCAATTAAAACCACCCTGTTTTTCAGCAGTTGATTATCGGGAATTGTAATTATAACCTCAAGAACATCTTTTTCGTTTTTTGGGTTTTTCTCTTCGGTAACAAAACCTGAAACAAAATCCCTTAATTCGTCTATGGAATTTGCCTCAAAGTATTCGTTTTCTTTTTCAGAGTTAAAGGTAATCCTTGCGGATAAACTCTTTCCGCTTTTCAAAAAAGTGGGAATTGCTGTTAATGGAACAACAGAACTGGGTAACACATTCAAGCCTAAAAGTGAGTTTAGAAGGGTGGATTTACCCCTCTTAAACTGGCCCAAAACAGCAAGGTTGAGCCTTCCCTCAGAAAACCTTTGTTTTAAAGAAAGTAAGTTTTCCTTTTCTTTTTCAAAAAAATTACCTTTGAGACTTTTTAAAACTGAATAGGATTTCTCAAGGAGAGTTAAGCAATCACACCCATTGGGGGACGGAGTATGGTTTGCTCCCATAATTACCTCCTAAAAAAGTAGGCAGGAGTCATCAGCCTTACGGCATTTCAGGGGGACTCCATCCCCACCTTAAAAATTATACCAAAAAAATGTATAAGTTAAAAAACTATAACACCTGTCTGGTTGAAATAGGCTTCTAAAAACCGCTTATTCGTACCTTAAAGCATCTATAGGGTTTAACTGAGCGGCCTTGTATGCCGGAAATACCCCGAATAAAACTCCTACAAAAGAAGAAAAAAGAAAGGCAAGTATTATACCCCAGAACGGTACGTACATACCTGGAAAATGAGGAATTAACTTTGAAATAATAAAGCCCAAAAACAATCCGATAATAATACCTATTGCACCGCCTGTAAGGCTTAAAATAACCGATTCAACAAGAAATTGATACAGGATGTGTTTTTTGGTAGCCCCTACCGCCTTTCTTATGCCGATCTCCTTCGTTCTTTCGGTTACGGATACAAGCATAATGTTCATAATCCCTATTCCCCCGACAATAAGGGAAATCCCCACAATACCCACAACAATCAGGGTTATTACCGAGGTTGTTTTTTCAAAACTCTTTAATATATCCTCCTGGGTTTGAACCTTAAAATCATCGTCTTTGCCTTCCTTTATGTTATGCCTTTTTCTTAAAACCTTCCTTATCTGCTCTTTAACCTCGTTTATTTTGTTCATGTTTTTTACGGTTAATTGAATAAATATGTGGTCTTTAAGGTTTTTGCCTTTTAAGTCAATCACAGTGGTAAATGGCATAAAAACATAATCGTCCATACTCTGGCCGAAAAAAGAACCTTTCTTTTCCATAATTCCGACTATTTTCACCGGAACATTATCAATTAAAATAAACTTGCCTATAGGGTTGTCGCCTAATTTCAAGCTATCTGCAACTTCGCTACCTAAAACACAAATTTTACGTCTATGCTTTAAGTCAAGGTAATTGATAAACCTCCCGGTTTCAACATACCTGGCATTAATATCCTGGTAGATGGGATATACACCGTACAACGTAGAGGAATGGTTTAATGTTTTGGAATTAGCGTTGCAAGAAGAAAATACAAGAGGAGCAAGGCCTCCTATCTCGTCAATCTGTTTTTTCAGAACCATGGCATCTTCAATTGTTAATTTAGGCTGCTCTTTGAGATAATCCGAAAAATTGGTCACTTTTCTGTAAGGCTGAATATTGATTATATTCGTTCCCATCTGCTCTTGTTGGACTTTTATAGTATTGAATATCCCCTGGACTAAAGAAATTATAGTAATAACTGACGCTACCCCTATTATAATTCCTAAAGTAGTAAGAAAACTCCTTAACTTATTTGCACGAATTGAACGAAGCGCCAATTTTGAATTTTCTATTATCAATTTACTATCTCCTCAACAACTTTTCCGTCTTTTAAAATAATTGTTTTTTCTGTTTCTTTGCCTATATCAGGCTCGTGGGTAACAAGAACTATTGTTTTGCCTTCACCATGAATTTTGTGAAACAGGTTCATAATTTCAACAGTTGTTTTTGAATCAAGGTTTCCTGTAGGTTCGTCCGCAAGAATTAAAGAAGGCTCGTTAACAAGTGCCCTTGCAATAGCAACCCTTTGCCTTTGCCCTCCTGAAAGTTGATTAGGTTTATGGTGCATCCTGTCCGCAATGCCCATTTTTTCAAGGTAGTATTCAACAATTTCCTTTCTTTGCTTTTTAGGAATACCTGAGTATATAAGCGGGGTTTCAGCATTTTCAAAGGCTGTTAAACCTTTAATCAAATTAAATGTCTGAAAAACAAAACCTATTTCTTTGTTTCTTATCCTTGAAGCCTCAGAATCTTTCAAAAAAGAGACATCCTGACCCTTTAAATAGTACTTGCCTTCAGTGGGGCTATCTAAAATACCTATTATGTTCATCAATGTTGATTTCCCTGAACCGCTCGCACCCATAATCCCTAAAAAATCCCCTTCGTAAACATCCAGACTGATACCGTCAACAGCCTTTAACTCGGTATCCCCCATTTTGTAAACCTTTACAATATTATCTAATTTTATCAACAAATCATTTTTCATTTTTGACTTTGACCCTGTCTCCGTCTTTTAGCGTTTTAAGAATTCTGTAAGGCCCGGTAATAACCGCATCCCCTTTTTTAAGGCCTTTTTTAACTTCTACCTCAAAATCATTTGAAATACCGGTATTTACATATACCTTTTTTGCTCTTTTATTAACAATTTTAAAGCAATACTCTTTGCCGTTATCGTCTTTTCTTACCGCTTCAATAGGAACCACCAGGGCATTTTTGCTTTCTTTTACCTTTATCTCTGCTCTACCATTCATCCCCGGTTTTATCTTATTGTTTGAATTTTGAAAATCAATTTTAACCTTGAACAAAGAAACATCTCTGCCTACAGGTTTTTCGGCGGATTCGGATATCTGCTTAACCTTGCCTTTAAACACTTTATCCTCAAAAGAATCAAGGTATATCTTTGATTCCATTCCCTTTTTTAGCATAACAGCATCAACTTCATTAACATTAACTTCTAATTCCAGCTTATTCATATCGCTTATTACCATTATTATTGAACCTGGATTGTTTATTGTGCCCTGAATAACCTGTTCCCCGATTTCCTTTTTCAGGCTTGTGATTTTACCATCAATAGGTGATAGAACCCTCGTTTTGGAAAGATTTTCCTTTGCTTTAGATAAATTAGCCTCCGTTTGTTTTAAGGAGTATCCCTGTTGCCTCACTCTCAAGGTTTTGCTTTCAAGATCGTTTTTCGCTTTTTCAAAATCGTCTTTAGAAAGAATTCCCGCCTTAAAGAGTTTCTTGCTTCTCAAAAAATCTCTTTTGGCTTGCTCTGCATCAACTTTTAATTGCTCAAAAACAAGACGCTGTCTTTTTAACTCAGCTTTTAGTCTCTCAACTTCACTCCTAAAATTCTTGTCGTCAATTTTACAGAGCAAGTCTCCCTTTTGTACAAAATCCCCTTCCTTAACAGGGAGTTCAACAATCCTTCCCATCACTTCCGACATTATGGTTACAGTTTTAACAGGCTTAACCGACCCCGTACAGGAAACGGTTTCACTAATATCTTTCTCTTTAACTTTTTCAACTTTTACAAATTTCCCCGTGTCTCTGTTTTTCAAAACTCCGGCTACAATTAACACAACTGTAACAATAACTATTATCAAATACTTTTTCATATCTATCCCTTTTAAAAATCAATCGTCTAAAATACAGGTTATGCCATTAAAACAGCCAAAAGAATCAATAAAATATACGGCACAAATACAGTCAACATTGATTTTGTCAAACTTTCTTCAGTGAAAACATGAAACCCTGCACCCAATAACCATACAAACCAAAAATTAAAGATATCAATTTTGGAAAATAAGGTATACATCTTTTTGCCTAAAGTATCGTAGGAAAAATAATAAGATAAATTAGACGGCATCAAAGCATTTATAGGAGAAGTTTTAAAATCTGTAACCAAAAGGATTATTAAAAAAATTATTGAAGATAAAAAATAAATAAAAAACGAGTTGCCGGTAATTACAAGCGCATCTTTAAAAGTAAGATCTGATGTGAAGATCTTTGCCATAACAAATAGATAAAGCCCTACAAACAAAAGATATACGAATGAACCTACAAATGCTCCGATAGGCATAAAATATTTTCCCATTTTTGCCTGCATATCAATTAATTTATCCACCTGTTCTTTAGGAAGTTGGTCTAATTTTCCGCTTCTTTCAATTTGCTGAGTTATAACATATTTCAAATCAACATTAAAGGAATAATAAGTAAATGTTCCTGTTGTAAGTAAAAGCGTTAACAAAAAAGGAAGCCAAAAAGTCTTTTTCTTTTTTAACTGTTTAAAACCACTAAAAGGAGAGGTAATTACCTCAAAAGCATTTTTGAAAGAATCCATCTATTCCCCCTTTAAACCTTTCTTAACTTTTATACGGTTATATTGAAAATTTGTTATCAAAAATAGGAAAAAACAACCGCTCCTATCACACCTCTTAACAATAAACATATCCCTAACAATAAAACAGGAACAAAATATTGATTACAACAAATCATAAATAAACCTAAAATGCCGATAACAAAATTAAAAGTATAAGCGTAAGTCTTAGTAATAAGTATAAACTCCCTCTCGTCAGGCTTTTTTTTAATAAAAATATGAAACACGTACAAAGCAAAACAGGCAATAGCCTTCTGAGGATAAACAAAAAAACATATAACTATCGCCAACCCGGTAATAATGTCAACTATGTTGTGATAGAAATAATTATCAAGAACCGCTTTATTCATTCTCTTCCTCACTTTCAATGGAAAAAATCTCGTTTACGGTAACACCGAAGAGTTTTGACATCTTTAAAGCAATTAAAACTGAGGGAACAAACTTGCCTTTTTCAATTGAATTTATGGTCTGCCTTGAAACACCTATCTTTTGCGCAAGTTGTTCCTGAGTTAAATCATGTATTGCCCTAAACACCTTGATTCTGTTTTTTATCATAAGCCCCCGAAACTTTTTTTTATGATTTTAACACATTTTCGGGAGATAGGAAGTTAATAAAAATTAAAGGAATTATGTATAACACTAAAATCACCCCTATTAAAACCGTTTTATGAGATGTAAAATATTGAACTAATGTATATGACTTAAACAACATTGCAAAAAGCGCTATATTAACAACAACAGAAGCCGTCTGCCCGAAAAATAACTGAACAAACCCGATAATATTTACTATCGGAATAAAAATAACACTTAAAAGAGCATAACTAACCAAGATAATAGGAAGATAAGCACCGATATGAAAACTTCCTTTAAGCGAAAGGATAACAAGGGAAAGAAAACTAATAATAGAAGAAACCATTAAAATAAAAATAGTCTTACCTAATAACATCTCCCCTAAAGACAATGGGGAAAATAAAGAAAATTCCAACAGGGAGGAAGCCTTTTCGTAGTAAAGAATATTTGAGGATAAAAAGAAAATAGTGATAACAAAGGACAAAAAACCGAACAGATAAGGGGCAAGAGCACTATTGCTTAAAGGCATTTTAGAAAAATAAAAGAAAATAAGAGCAAGGTAAACCAATATAGCAAAAAATGTATTTTTCTGCCTTAAAAGAACGATCATTTCTTTTTCAACCACATTAAATACAAATTTAAAATTCATTTCCCTGTCTCCTTTAATGTTAAGTATAATCTCTCCAACAAACTATACTCTCCATCTTTAATTGCAGAAGAATTTTTAAGAGAGATATCTTGCTCAATATCGTTTATATTTGACTGAAAGATCACTGAACCGCCTTCTATAAAAGCCACTTTTGAACATAACCTCTCAAGCAAAGGCATATTATGAGAACTAATAAAAAAGGTTTTGCCCCTTGAATTTTCCTCTTTAATAACCTCTGAAAGCAAAAACTGACTATCAATATCCAATGAAACATAAGGTTCATCTAAAATATAAAGTTCAGCGTCAGAAACTAACATCCTTGCCAAAGCAACCTTTTGTCTGTTACCCTTTGATAATTCGCTCACCTTAGTATTTCTATACTTCTCAATATCAAACCGCTTTAACCAAAGATCAATTGATTCCTTGATATTTGAGATCGGAAAAAAAGATGCGTAATAATTTATATTTTCGTAAACCGTCAACTTAGGATAAAGCATAGGGCTGTCTAAAGTAAAAGAAACCTTACCAGATTTAATTACCATATCTAAATCTGTACTACCGGATATCTCTATCCTTCCTGACGTTACCGAATATATATTTCCGATAACCCTTATAGTAGAAGTCTTACCTGCACCGTTAGGGCCTATAAAACCGAAGATATCCCCCCTTTCAACATCAATGCTTACACTTTTCAGAATATAAGAATCCCTTATTTTCTTTGATACATTCTCTAATTTTAACAACGAGTTTTTCTTTTTTTCATAATACATTTCCGATCACCTTTGCCAACACGAACAAACATAAAGGAAGATATAGCCCGCCTAACCATTTTACAAAAGGAATATTTCGAGTAAAAAACTCTCTAATCTTAGGAACAAAAAGGACATAGTTAACAAAAAGGGCGAAAGATGCGAGAAAAATAATCTCCGCTAAGTCATCAGATAAGAACAAAACCGAAATCATACCTATAACTGAAATAAGCAATTTTAGATTAAAGGACAATTTCATTAACAGCATATCAAACTCAGAGTTATTAACATGGAAAGTCTTCTTATTGCTCATTAAAAATAATACCCTTCCTATCCGAAAAAAGTCAAGAAAAGGCGCAAGGCCGATAAGGATACAAATTGCTGTTTTCATAATGCTAACTCCTTTCCCCCTTTATGAAAAAATTTTCCGTAAATTCTCCTTATTTTTTGTTGCCCAATAACATTTTTCTTTTTTTTCCTGAGACTTTTGCATCCCCCTTAATACACACTTATGACAATAATTCGCAAACTCACAATCTAAACAAATCTCCTTTGACGGAGCATGAAGATCTCTTAATAATTTAAAAACATCTTTAGAAAAAAGCCGTTCAAAATCCTCATTAAAAACATTGCCGAAAGATTCGTTTCTGCCTCCCATAGCGCATAACTTCAACTCTCCGTGAGCATCCAAAGAAAACGATTTAAATCCTGCACCGCAATTCTTTATTTCATCAATGTTATCTACATACGGAATATAATCGTTGTAATTTTCAAAAAGATTAAGTTCTGTTTGGTAAAGATACTTCCTTGTCTCCTCAGTTAAAGTATCCCAATCAAACTTTGAGCCCTTCAATTCTTCTCCGTACCCGAAAGGCAAAACAGGATTGTAGTTAAAATAAGTAGCACCGATTTCTTTCGCAAACTTCATTGTCTCCGTAATTTGACCAACCGTTTCGGGAACCACCGTCATTGCAGCCCTTGATTTAATGCTGTATTTACTCAAAAGTTTTATAGCGTTAACGGCAGCCTTGTGAGCACCGTTAACACCTCTTAAATAATCGTGCATTTTTTCATCATAACTATCCAAACTTATATTTACAAAGATCTTATCCTTATACTTGCTTAACTCTTTTACCTTGTTCTCTTTTAACAAAAGGCCGTTAGTCAGGACACCCACTATATCAAACTTTTTTGCACAATAATTGAATATTTCAATAAAATCAGGATGCAACAAAGGTTCTCCACCGGTTAATTCCACTACAGAAAGACCGTGAATATAGCAGATCTCAAGAAAATCAAGCAATTTATCTTTTTCAATAAATTTAAATTTTCTATCCTTCTTTCTTGTGCCTAAATAACAAAAAACGCACCTTAAATTACATCCGTCAGTTAATTCTATACTTAAATGTTGAGGAGTCACCAGATGCTTACAATTATTTAAATCAACGTCAACCTTAGACTGTTTTTTGGGGATAGAAAGAAAAGTAAACTTAGAAATCTCCTTAAAAAAAGAAAATATTTTTCTTTCAAAATCATCCTCAGACATTTCCGGATAGTAATCTTTAACAATATTGAGAATATCCTCTATTGAGTTGACGCCGTTACACAGTTTTAAAACATTTATAG
>JALWHA010000261.1 GCA_027038695.1 Acidobacteriota bacterium | reverse complement strand
GATCATAAATGGTAAACATATTGGTAACAGCAAGACATTCTTCTCTCGTTAAATATTAGTATTGCGGCGGAGAGTAAACACGAATTACTCCATACTGGGTAAGACAACCCTCTATTTTCCCGTTTATCTCCATTCCTTTTATTTTTTTCTTAACATTTTTTACTCTGCCTCCCTGTTTTTCTGCCACATACATCGTCCTTTGTGCAACTTTAACCAGATTGTAAACCCTTGCAAATGGTTTTGTCTGCAAAATCATCCAATATTTGTTTGGAGACTCTCTGAAAACAAAAAACTTTACCCTTGGTGACCAGCTTCCATCGGACTTCCCAATGGCAGAAGCAACAGAGGGGGAATATGCAGAATCAAAATAACCAGAACTAAAAGATGTGTCAAGCACCCTGCAGGTTCCATTATTAAAAAAATCAAAATAAAGTTTGCTCCCAGCCGATGTTGTTGTAGCATATACTCCTGTATTAAAACCCGAGGTTGCTCCATAGTAATGTCTGAAATGTTTTTTATTGATTAAAAAATTCTCCATATTTTTATCCCTTGGAGGCAAATTAATCTTTGTGGTAAGAGCAGCGTAAATAGTGTTAATCACCTGCTGTTTATATCCGTTTTTAATGTTTAAATAGTCACTCGCAGAGTATCCTCCCCCCTTATCAACAGACATCCCTGTAAAAAACAAAACACTCCCGTTTTTATTACTTACCTGAAGAAAGTATTCACTTAAAATTATATCTTGCAAGCCTGGATGACTCGCTATGCCTATTAATCCAAAATACTCAACAAACCTTTCATCCTTCAACCTATCAGATTTATATTGGATTTTCTGCCACCGAACTTTGTAATCCTTACGTTGATTAGGGGTTAAAAGCAAATAAAGAAAAATAGACTTTCCCCATTTCCCCACATCTTTCGTCTTAACTTTAAAAAAAGGAAAAACAACGATTGCAGAAGGATATTCAAAGTAAAAATTTTCTCCAAAAGCAGACATAATTTTTAATTTTTTATTTTCAACCTTAAAATAAATTGAATTGGGGAAATTAAATTCTCTTTTTCTGGATTTTTGCCATCTATCTGGAATTCTACACTTTAGAAAAAAGTAATTAAATTCTTTTGAATGAGCAAGGTAAGATTTACTAACAACTCCCTCCGCAAAACAGTTAACAATAACCCAAAATAGTGATAAGAAGAAGGCCAATTTTTTCATGCTTCACCTCAAAAATTAAAAAAACAAATTACCTTACCAAAAAACATTTATTTAATAGTTAATTTTACATTAACAATCTTAAAAAGTTAAGAAAAAACTAAAAAACTATTTTTACCTGCCATTTCAATCATCAATCCCTTTGTGATTTTTAAGTCCAGCCTCTCCCGGTACTGCCTCATAAACAAAGACCCTTACTACTGGTATAACTTTGCCTGTCAAAGAATCCACTCTCGATTTTATTTTAAGATTAAGTACATGATCATGAATATAAAGCCACCTACGAGAAAACATATCAAAAACAAACCCACATTTAGGCAAAAAATCACTATGGATCAAAATATCTTTTTTCAAGGAATCACTGAAATAAACCAAACAAACCCGTTTTGATAAAACCTTATTGCATACCTTTTCTCCTCGTTTAACTGACAATTAAATCAAAGCATGAGCAAGATTCACAAAGTAAACATTTGAAAACTCAAAATAAGGGTCAAATGAAACCTCAAGAAAAGATGTTCGATGAATAAGTTTTACCGTTGCAAATGAAAGAAAAATTGCATCGCAGGGTTTTTGGCGACATAACTTTTCCTTTTTTTTGTTAAACACGAAATCAGGGGCAGCGTAATTTAAAAACACAAACTTTCTAAAATCCTCTCCACCATACTCCTTAATTAACGAATCAACTAAACCCAGATAGTAAAGTGTGTCATAAAAATCTTCCTTCCCATCCTGGCTTACAGGGAAAAACAGGGTTTCTGGTATTTTTTCAATTCCATACCCCTCAACATTAAAACTTTTTCCAGAATAATTCAAACTAACAACATAAGACTCAGCCATATCATAATTCACAAATGGAAGCACATTCTCAGCATTTCTAAAACCCTGATTGGGAAAAACCTTAACATTCAAATCTTTACACCTTTCTTTAAGTCCTTGATAAAAGTTTTTTATAGAATTAAGGTAACATCTATCTGGACGGCAGTGTTAACTTAATTGTGTCACTCCTTTGAGGGGGGGGGACTATAATAGCTCCATGGAAGAAAAAAATCCTTCAAAGGAGGTGCACCAATGGTAGATATAATTATCAACCAGCTTTCACAGGAATTCAAGAACCCCCAAAAAAATAATGCAGGAAGAAAGGGAAAGATATTTAGAGCAGCATAAGGAAACAAGTGCAAATGGATACTATAGACTCTTTCCTAAAACCATTCTGGGAGAGATGGAATTAAACATTCCAGGGACAGGGGACGGAGAGTTTAAAACAAGCATATTACCGGAGCGAAAGAGAGTATTATTCATGCTTGACGATATAATAAGAGCGATTTTTCTTGCAGGAGTATTAACAAGGAAAACGGGAAAGGTTATTGGTTTTTCAGTTTCCCCTCAATTTAGACGAATTTAAAAATAGAGAAATAAAAAATGAGTATCCCGGGATTTACATAGATGCCA
>JALWHA010000260.1 GCA_027038695.1 Acidobacteriota bacterium | reverse complement strand
GATGTTGACCTTTTCCACCTTTTTTGCAGCATGAACTTTTTTGTTTGCTCTGGTTGTTTTTGCGAAAACAGGGGAGTTGAAACCGAAGCCCAGGGTTAAGATTACAAGTAAGATTGACAAGTATTTCATTTGACCCTCCTTAAAAAGTATTCGCTTATTTAAATTGCAGGGCTCATGCCAATTTTAGCAGTTTTTATCTATAAGAAAACCAAGGTGTTAACTTGCTAATAAACTAAAGTAGTGTAAAATGTTTTTTACAGGCGGAAAGAAAAGTTTACGCAAGCGGGGTTTTTGCGGCAAATAGGGGAAGTTTTGTATCGTTCATGCAAGTTATTGTTATTTTAAAGCCTTAAACAGAAATGCCGAAACAGATGTTGAAAGGTTAAGGGAGTTTATCTTTCCCTTCATAGGGATTGTTATAACCGTGCTTTTTTTTAAGATATCCCGCGATATTCCCTCTCCCTCGCTTCCGAAGATAAACAGGTTTTTGTCTGTTTCAAGGGTAAAGTTGCTTAAAGAGATAGCGTTTTCTGTATTTTCAACCGAATATAGGGCAAAGCCGTTTCTTCTTAAATACTCAATGTCTTCTCCGATATTTGCGGATAAATAAACGGGAAGGTGGCAGACAGCCCCCGCCGATGTTTTAAAAACAGCGGGGGTAATCTTTGCGCCGAATTTTTCACCGATTATAAGCCCGTCAATGCCTGCACACTCGCAAACCCTGATTGCCGCGCCTAAATTGTGCGGGTCGTTCACCCTGTCAAGGTAAACAAGGTTAGGTTTTGCTTTTCCCTCTATTATTGTTTTTAAATCAGTGTAATTAAAAGATCTTAGTTTTGCTATAACCCCCTGATGCTCTGATGTTTTTGCAATCTTTGTTAAAAGGCTTTTGTCTTTCCTGATAACAGGGATGCCCCTTACCTCAAATCCTAACTTTTTCCTTGAAAAGTATATGTATTTAATATTTTTTTTGTTTGCCTTTACGCATTCTTTAACTGCGTTTACTCCGTAAATAATCATTTCTCAAAGTGCTCTAAAAAGAGTTTTACCCTCTCTTCAATAGGGATAAGGTTTTCTACTCCCTTTCCCTCTATCAAGCATTCGGTTAAAACGTCAATTTCAGGGCCTGAATTTTTACCAGATACAACAATTCTTAACGGGTGAAAGAGGTATTTGCCTTTAAATCCCTCTTTTTTAACAAGGTTAACCGTTTCCCAAAGGTTTTCAATTGTAATCTCTTCAAGTTCCGAAAGTTTTTTTGCTATAACCTTTGAGGCTTCAAACTGCTTTTGGTCTTCTTTAAACAGGTTGAGTATGTCTTCTTCTTGCCACGGTTTGTATTCAAATAGAAACGCTATTTCGTCAGGGATGTCTTTTAAAACGGTTAACCCTTTCTTTGCGGTGTTGATTACTTTTAAAACCCAATCTGTTTTTTCTTTGTAAGTTTTTTCAAGAAAGGGAAATTTTTCAAGGACGAATTCTTTTGATAATTCAAGGTATCTTCCGTCTGTTAATTTCTTTATGTGCAATGAATTGATCCAGTTTAGCTTGTCTGTGTCAAATACGGCGGGGGATTTTGAAACCCTTTTAAGAGAGAATTTTTCAATTAACTCTTTTAAGGTAAATTCTTCCCTGTCCGTGCCGTCGTTCCAGCCTAAGAGTGCAAGGTAATTTGTCATTGCTTCGGGAAGGTATCCCTCTTTCTTAAATTGAGACACGCTTGTTGCACCGTGCCTTTTGCTTAACTTGCTTCTGTCTTTTCCCAAAATCAATGAGACATGGGCGAATTTAGGCGGTTTCCAGCCTAAAGCCTCGTAGAGCATCATCTGCCTCAATGTGTTTGGCAAGTGTTCTTCAGCCCTGATTACGTGGGAAATTTTCATCAAATAGTCGTCAATCACCACGCAGAAGTTGTAAACAGGCATTCCGTTTGAGCGAAGTATTACGAAATCTCCTAAAACCCCGCTTTTCCATTCAACTTTCCCCCTCACCGCATCGTAAAGGACATAGTCTTTTTCAGGGACTTTAAACCTGATGGTGTAGGGAATGCCCGCTTCAATTTTTTCTTTTATCTCTTCTTCGCTTAACCTCAAACACCTCCCGTCATAGTGAGGGGGCCTTTTCTCTTCTTCAGCCTTTTTCCTCATCTCTTCCAATTCTTCGTCCGTGCAAAAGCACCTGTATGCCTTGCCTTCTTCAAGCAGTTGATAGGCGAATTTTTTATATAAATCAAGCCTTTCACTCTGCCTGTACGGTCCGTAATCTCCGCCAATGTCGGGCCCTTCGTCCCATTCAAGGTTCAGCCACTTTAAATCGCTTAAAACCATTTTTTCCGATTCTTTTGTTGACCTTTCAAGGTCTGTATCTTCAACCCTGAGTATGAATTTACCGCCTGTTTTTCTTGCGTAAAGAAAGTTAAAAAGCGCAGTCCTTGCTCCGCCTACGTGAAGGTGTCCGGTCGGGCTCGGTGCAAACCTTACTCTTATTTTATTTTCCATATAGGCTCCTTTTCAATTTTTACCTGTAAATTTTAGCATTTTTAGGAATAATTTAAAAAAAAAGCGGGATTACCCCGCCTTTTTATTCATTTTTACTTCAATGTGTTTTTTGTTTATGCGTTTGCCGATACTTTGTTAACAAGTTTTGTGAGCTTGGAAACGTAC
>JALWHA010000259.1 GCA_027038695.1 Acidobacteriota bacterium | reverse complement strand
TGTTTTTTGATGTAAAAAATGGCGTAAAGCAGCGAGAATGGCGAAAAGCGGCCAGAAAGATTGTTTGTTTTATGGGAAAAACAGGAATAATAAGCCTGTTAACTGTGGCATATATCTTGCTGATAATTAAAAAGACAATTGTTCTTTAAAGAGCAAAAATTTAGGAGGTTACTATGAAATCAAGGTTTTTTGCTTTGTTTCTGATTGTGTTGATGTCGGTTAGTTTTGCTTTTGCGCAAAACAGGGTGAAAATGGAAAACTATTTTGACAAGGGGTACTTTGTAACCGCAAGTGAAGATGGTGCTTTTAAACTATGGCTTGATGGAAGGATTATGATTGATGCCGGTTTCTTTTCAGGTGACGACAATAACTTTGCAAATGGCACAGAGACAAGAAGAGCAAGGATTTCTTTTAAAACGATTATGTACGATTCATGGGCTGGGGAATGGGACATTGATGTTGCTGACAACGAGGTTGAAATCAAAGACTTCTGGATGGCATACATCGGTTTTGACCACACAATTATTAAATTAGGTAACCACAAAATGCCTTTCTCAATGGAAGAGGTTACCTCTTCAAGGTATATTGTTTTCATGGAAAGGGCTCTTCCCAATGTTTTTACTCTGGGAAGGAGGATTGGCCTTTCTTATACAAAATGGGCTGACAATTGGAGAATTCAGGCAGGTTTTTACGGACAGGAAGTCGGAGAAGGCGAAGAATCAGGTGAAAACGAAGGTTGGGCTTATGCCGCAAGGTTTACCTATGAGCCTTTAATGGAAAAAGGTAGGCTTATTCATTTCGGTGCATCTTATCAGTATGCTATTCCTGATGCTGGAAGCGGAGATAAGATTAAGTTTAAGCAAAGGCCAGAACTTCATTTAACTGAAAAGATTTTAAATACGGGAAAGATTAAGAATGTTGACCACTATGATGCATATGGCCTTGAATTTGCAGGCCAATTTGGTTCTTTTATGTGGCAGGCTGAATACATCTCTCAGGATGTAAATAGATTTGATAAGCCTGATGCATCTTTTGACGGTTATTACTTTTTTGTAAGTTACTTTATTACTGGCGAAGTAAGGCAGTGGAAGAAGAGTGAGGCTGAATTCGGAGCGGTTACACCTAACAGCAAGAAGGGTGCCCTTGAAATTGCTTTAAGGTATTCTCACCTTGATTTAAACGATAAAGGCGCAGATATCTGGGGCGGAAAAGAAGACAATGTTACAATCGGAATCAATTACTATTTCAATTCAAATGTTATGTTTAAAATGAATTATATTTTTGTTAACAACGACGAGTATGCAGACGGAGACGGCGATTTCGTAGGAAACGATGATTTCAATATACTTGCTTTCAGATTCCAGTACCTGTTCTAAAAAAACTAAAAAACAGGGGGATTTTCCCCCTTCCTTTTTGGGAAAAAGTCAATAAAATCAGGAGGTTTTCATGGGTAAAGAAATAGAGAGGAAATTTCTGGTTAAAGGAGACTTTCCGAAAGAAAACGGTATAAGGATAGTCCAGGGTTACCTTTCTTCTGTCCCTGAAAGAACCGTTAGGGTCAGGGTAAAAGGGGACAAAGGGTATTTAACCGTTAAAGGTATTGGAAACGAATCCGGTGCTTCAAGGTTTGAGTGGGAGATAGAAATTCCCAAAGAAGATGCTTTAAGCCTTTTAAAGATATGTGAGCCGGGTGTAATTGACAAGACAAGATACCATGTGAAAGTTGGCAACCATACCTTTGAAGTTGACGAGTTTTACGGAGACAACGAAGGGCTTATAGTTGCGGAAGTAGAATTGCAAGAAGAGAACGAGGGTTTTGAAAAACCGGAATGGTTAGGTAAAGAGGTTACAGGGGATGTTAAATATTACAACTCAATGTTAATGAAAAACCCATACAAAAATTGGCGGGATAAGTAAGGAATGAACAACAAAGAAGCAAACGGGGTTATTGATTTAAACGGCAACGGTTTTGACCCCCTTGATATGAACAATTACAAACTAAACAAACTTCCGAAAAGGGAGTTTTCCAGATTTGAAATCTGGATGCACAAATTCGGTGCACCCCTTGCAATTATTGCTTTTATTACTCTAAATTACCTTGTTCATTTCTCATTTTTCCAGCATATAAACGCATCTATCCTTCCCGAAGAGGCAAGAAAGGTGTTAGAGACTGTAGGCCATCAGGCGTTTGTTTCAAAGAATATTTCAATGCTTGCGATCTTTGTTGCTGCATTGATTTTGTGGATTACCGAGGCTGTACCGAACTATTTAACCTCCCTGATGCTTATAATCGGCCTTGTTTTGACAAAAGTTTTGCCTGAAGTTGAAGCCTATCACCAGTTAGGCCATAAGGTAATGTGGCTTAACATAATGTCCTTTATCCTTGCCAGTATGTTAGTTAAAACAAGGGCTGCAAAGAGATTTGCTTTGTGGTTTATTGTTAAGTTCGGAAAGTCCGCTTCTTCAATATTTCTCAGTTTTATTGTGATAAATGTGATACTTTCCGCTTTTATATCTGCGACCACGGCAAAGGCCGCTATCCTGCTTCCGATTATGATGGTTGTTGCGGCTATTTACGGTGCTACAGGCGGAAAGAACAAAAACAACTTCGGAAGAAACCTGATTTTGCAAAACCTTTTTCAGATTAACATGGGTGCTTCCGGTTTTGTTACAGGCTCGGGAGCAAACCTTCTTGCAGCAGCTTTTATCGGAGAGGCGATAGGGAAGGATATTTACTTTTCCGATTGGATGAAAGTCGCTTTTCCAATTTCAATTTCAATTATGCTTATAGGCTGGATTGTGGGGACAAAGATTATCTTTCCCCTTTCAGAGGAGGAGAAGAAGCCGCACATTAAAGGGGGTATGGAAAGGCTGAAACAGGAACTGGAAAAGATGGGCAAGGTTTCTTCGGAAGAGATTAAGGCTGTTGCTATTTTTGTCACTGTTCTGCTTTTGTGGGTAACGGACAGGTGGCACGGAATAAGCCCTACCGCAGTTGCCTTTTTAGGCGGTGTTGTTGCCCTTACACCTAAAATCGGGGTTGTTGAGTGGAACGATGTTGATATCCCGTGGCATTTGCTTTTGTTCTCCGCAGGTGCTTACACTCTGGGAGCAGGTTTAAAACACACAGGGCTTGCAACTATTTTAGTTGATGCTTTGTTTAGTTCTTTAGGTTTCGGGCCAAATACTCCCTTCTGGGTTTTATACCTTATTCTAACCGGGGGAATGCTTTTCAGTGCATTGTTATTTCAATCAAAGACAATGAGAACTTTGATCTTTGTACCCATTGCAATTGGTGTTGCGAGGAAATTCGGCTATCCTGTAATGAGTTTGGCTTTTCCCGTTGCGCTTTTGATTGAGCATGTTTATGTTTTGCCTTTTAACAGTAAACCTGCGGCACTTTTGTATGTGACGGACCAATACAGTTGGTCGGACACCTTTAAATTCGGTATTACAATGATGCTTATTGCATGGGGTATAAGCATTGTCTGTGCAATGACATACTTTAAATGGTTTGGGATTACCCCAAACGGATTATTCTTTTAAAAAATATTCAGGAGGTTTAAAATGGCGAAAGAAAAACTTGAAATAGGACAGATTTCCAACCCAAGGTTTGAATTCAGGACATTCGGACAGAAATTTGACGAGCAGATTTATAGAATGCAGAGGCTTTCAACACCTGTGCCCGAAAAGGTATGGGAAAGGTATTCTGAAGAGATTTACATTGTTTCCAAAACAAACGACAAAAACAACACCAAAATTAGAGACGGAAAGATGGATATTAAAACCCTTGTTCAGGTAAAGGACGGACTTGAGCAGTGGAACCCGTTAATGAAAGGGAAATTTCCTATTAAGAAAGAGGTTCTTGAAAAAGAGGTTTTCCCTGCATTTATGGTTGAGGGATTGCCTGAATTGGATAAAGAAGAGTACACACTTGAAGAATTCCTTGGAATAATTAAAAACTATCCGGATTTGCAGGCTGTAAGGGTTAAAAAACAGAGATTCGGGTATATGGTTAACGATACAATCTGCGAAGTGGCAAACGTGTTGATTAACGGGGCAAAGGTAACCACTTTAAACTCTGAATCAACAGAAATTGAGGATATAAAAAAGACATTAAAAGATGTAAAATTGGAAGGGTTTGAAAATATTAATTATCTGCAGGCTATTAAAAGGGTAATCGGTATGATTGACAAACTGCTTGTTAACGAGGAGTTTTAAGTAAGAATGTGGTTTTTTTCCGGAGCAAACAAACTTGAAAAAGACATTGACACTTTGCTTGAAAAGATAAAAGAGAGTGCTTTTATATTTTCAAAGGGGATTGAGTGCTATTTAAAGAAAGATGAAGAATGCTTTTTTTCTTCCCTTGAAAAGGTGAAAAACCTTGAAAGCGATGTTGACAATTTAAGAAGAAACATTGAGCAGGAACTTTATAAAAGATCTTTGATTCCAGACCATAGAGGAGATGTGTTAGGTTTGCTTGAAACCCTTGACGACATAATTGATACGGCTGAAAGCACGTTAAAAAGTTTTGAAACGGAAATACCTGAAGTACCCGAAAATTGGCATCCGGATTTCTTAAAGTTAACGGAAAACTCAAGAGATGCGGCTATAGCTTGCGTTAATGCCGCATCTGCTTTCTTTAATGCTGTTTTTGAGGTAAAATCTTATTTAAATAGGGTTTATTATTTTGAGAAAGAGGCTGACAGAATAAGCAGGGAAGTGAAGAGAAAGATATTTCAATCTAATTTAAAGCAAAGCCGTAAAATTCATTTAAGGTACTTTGCTTTAAGCATTGAGACAATGTCGGATAAGGCGGAAGCGGTTGCCGACAGGCTTGCAATTTACACTATAAAGAGGGAACTATAACATGAGTTTAATATTTCTTTCAAGCGGGTTGTTTTTAGGCTGGTCATTAGGCGCAAATGACACGGGAAACATCTGGGGAACAGCAGTCTATTCAAGGATGGTGAAGTTTAAGACTGCAGCTGTGTTAGCAAGTGTGTTTGTGATTTTAGGGGCTGTTGTAAGCGGTGCTGGCGCAAGCCAGACCCTGGGCAAATTGGGGGCAGTGAATGCTATTGCAGGCGCTTTTACCGTTGCTTTCGGGGCTGCCATTGCCGTTTACCTTATGGTGAGAAACAAACTACCCGTGTCCACATCTCAAACCATTGTCGGTGCAATTGTAGGGTGGAATTTGTTTTCAGGAATGCCGACAGATTACGAGTCATTGACAAAAATTGTGTCAACATGGATTATCTGTCCTATTTTAGCTGCTATCTTTGCTGCAATTTTTTATTATTTATTCAGGTTTATATTAAAAAGGTTTGCTATTCATATACTGAAACTTGATTTTTACACAAGGGCAGGGCTTATCTTAATAGGTATTTTCGGTTCTTACTCTTTAGGCGCAAACAATATTGCAAATGTTGTAGGTGTGTTTGTTCCGGTAAATCCATTTCCTGATGTTAATTTCTTTGGATTTACCATAACTTCAACTCAATTGCTCTTCTTTATGGGAGGACTTGCCATTGCCGTCGGAGTTTTTACTTACTCTCATAAAGTGATTTCAACAATTGGCGGGGGCATATTTAAACTTTCACCTGAGACATCTTTGATTGTGGTTCTTGCCGAATCATTAGTCCTTTTTCTTTTTGCCTCAAAAGGGCTTGAGAAATTTTTAATAGCACATAATATTCCGCCTATTCCCCTTGTTCCCGTATCTTCAACTCAGGCAGTTGTCGGCGCCATAACGGGAATAGGGCTTGTTAAAAGCAAGGGGAAAAACATTCAATACAAAACATTGGGCAAAATAACGGCGGGGTGGGTTATTGCACCTGTTTTTGCCTGCTTTATAACATTCTTCTCTCTGTTTTTCATGCAGAATGTGTTTATGCAAAAGGTCTATATTCCGAAAAAGGTTTCTGTTTTAAATAATAATACCAATATTAACGGTAGCCTCCGTAATAGATTTTAAATAATGCCCCTTTTTTGAGGGGTTTTTGATTTTTATAGAGTTATTTAAGAACAATTAGGGTTTTTAAGGGGGGAGAGATGAAAAGGTTAAATTTATTGTTGTATGTCCTGTTATCGCTAGTGGATTATTCAGGGGATTTTATTGTAATAAAGTATAAAGACGGAACGGTTGAAAGGTTGGAGTTAAAGAAAAGAATTTCCGATATAGCCTCAATTGAATTTGTTTCTGCGAATCAATCAAAAAAAGACAACACTATTGCAAACAGCCTTGAAAAAACAGCTGTTACCAAAGGGGTTAAAAAATCAAAAAAGGTTGAAAGTGCCGAAAATAAAACAGACGAATTTAAAGTGTTTGAAAAACAGATGAAAGCACAGTTAAAGCCTGCATTTGACGGTATGTGGAAGACAAATTTCGGCACATTGATTATTAAAACAAAAGGCAAAAAGGTAATTGGTATGTATAAAAACGGCAATGGAAAGATTGAAGGCACTCTGTTAGATGACGGTTATACAATTACAGGCAGTTGGTCTGAAGCCCCCGATTACAAAGCCCCGAAGCACGCAGGAAAATTTATCTTTAAACTCTCAAAGACAGGAGCAAGTTTTAAAGGTTTGTGGGGTTTTGGCGACGAAGAGCCTGACTCCGAATGGGTTGGCAGAAAGATAAAGTAAAAATCAATCTTCCCAGTCTAAAAGCCTTTTTTCACCTTCAAGGGATTTTATTTCGGTTATATCCTGAGTAACTTCAATAACTCCCTTGTATTCCCCTTTATTGTTTCTCACGGCAAAGTACTGAATTAAAATAAATTTCCCTTTAAAGTTTATCCAGAAGTCTGCCCTGTCTTTTTCACCCTTTTTGAAACTCTCAACTATTTTGTTTACCGTATCAATGCTTTCGGGGGGATGGCAGTTTTGAACCTTTCTTCCTAAAACAGACTTTGTTCTCGGGAAAATCCTTTCTTTAGGCGTTGAGAAGAATTTAACCTCGTTGTTTTCGTCAACATAGGTTATATCAACGGGAAGGTGGTTGAAAATAAGCATTATCTGTTCCGCATTCAGTTTGCCTGTTCCTAAATCAATGAATTTACCTTCCAGTTCTTCTTTCACCGCTGCACTTTCTCCCTGTTTTTCAACCTTAACAAAGGGAAGCCCTAACTCATAGATTTCCGTAAGCATTTCGTTTATCTCTCTTTCTTCAGCAATTTCAAGGAGATAGGGAAATAAAATCTTATTTTCCCTGAAGGAAATTGCAAACATATCAAAGAAAAGCCTTCCCGAAACAAGGTTAAACTCTTTAAGGTTAAAATTGTTTTCAAGAAGTGAAATAATTTTTTTTAAATTATCTTTTATGTCGTCGTCAAAAGACCACATTATCTGGGTGCACCTGAAGTGTTCGCTCTTTTTCTCAAGGAATGGAAATATTGTATTTTCCTTAACCACATAGTGGAGAGTGAACCGTGACAACTCTTCAAACCTTTCCTTTAACTCTTTTATTGTTTTTTTGTCAGCGTTTTTATTCAGCAATTTGATTAAAGGCTTTATTCCATTTAGCCTTTTTTCCATTTCAATATTGTCTTTTATCAATAATCCTATTACCCCGTTTTCGGAATAGGGGAGCATTTTGTAATCCCTTAAAGGGATGTAAACTGTGTGAAGTATTTTGTTTACCGCCTTTTTAAGTTTATCAATGGGGTAATTATCCATAACAAGTTTATGGAAAACCTCCATAACCTCTCTCGGTGTAATTGTCTCAAGGGTTTTTTTATACTTCTCAAATAATTCCTTTCCGTTTTTTCCTTCCACAACCCCTTTGCAGTATGCGTAAAATCTATCCCTCTTCTCTCTATTGTATCCGCTCATTAAGAACTCCCTAAAATTTAACTAACAGGGAAATTATATTCCTGATTTTATTTTTTGTTAATTAAAAGTTTGATAAAAAATCAGATTATTTACTCAAAAGAATAGGGTAAATTGTTTGTGTCTTCATTCTGAAAGTCAGATTTTTTTGGTATCCATAGTAAAACACCGATTAGAGAAAGTATGGCGAGAGGCACGAAAAAGACTCCTTCGGTCATAAGCCCCGCCACCATTCCGTAAATCGCAATGCTTTCGGCAAAAGCGGACATAACTATAACTTTTACCCTCGGGTTTTTCTTAAACATAGTAATGGAAAGGTTTTTTGCAAAAATTAAAAGGAAAAATTGTCCTATTCCGAGTATGTAAAGTATTTTCACTATAGGCGGTAGAGGCATTTTCCATTTTACAAAAACATTCTGGTATATCTTAAAGTTTAAAGGGAAAGGCCTTATTAC
>JALWHA010000258.1 GCA_027038695.1 Acidobacteriota bacterium | reverse complement strand
CAATTGGCATTGTTTGAGCCAAAAGAACTTGTTGCCCCGTTTGGTGTGGTTGAGGCAGGCTTTTTATCAAAAAAGTTAGGCTATTCCCCTTCAATAAACGAGTTTGACGAATCCTTTTTCAACGAAAGGGAAGGAGAAGAAAAGATTAAGGAATTGTTCAATGTGTCAACTGTTGCGGGATTCGGCTTAAAGGGCAAAAGCGAATGCTTAAAGGCTGTTGACGGTTATCTAAATTACCTTGAGGAGAATTACAGGACGGTTAACATTCCGGTTAAATCCATAGCATTAAAAGAAATTAGCGATTACCTGATTATAGACGCAACGACCAGGAAAAACCTTGAACTCTTTGAAACAGGTTTTGAAAGAAACAAAAGGGGGAGTTTTTTCTGGGCAATAGACAGGACAAAAACCCCGCAGGGTAAGAGGAAACTCTCAGATTTTATAATGTTTCCCTTAAAGTCGGTTGAGGGAATTGAGGCAAGGCTGAACTTTACCGAATGGCTTATTGAAAGTGGAAGGGTTGAAGAATTAGACGCACTTCTTTCCTATGTGGGGGATATTGAGAGAATATTTTCAAAGGTTATTCTCAACTCTGTAAAGCCTCAGGAATTGAATGTTTTAAAGCAATCCCTCGCGGTAACCCCTCATTTGAAAAACCTGTTAAAGGACTCCCCCTTTAAAAACATTGCTTCGGAGATTTTAAACCTTGAGCATATCTATCTTCTTATAGACAAGACAATTGCAGACGAGCCCCCTGCGGTTAAGGGAATGAATGTTATAAAAAATGGGGTAAACCCCGAACTTGACTCTTTAAGGGAGATTGTTTCCGATGTAAAGTCTTCCTTGAGAAAACTTGAGCAGCAGGAGAGGGAAAAGACAGGCATTCAAAACCTTAAAGTAAAGTACAATAAGGTTTTCGGCTATTACATTGAAATATCAAAGGCTAATTTAAGAAACGGTATGCCGGAAGGGTATGAGAGAAAGCAAACCCTTGTTAATGCAGAGAGATTTGTTACAAAGGAGTTAAAAGAGTTTGAGGTTAAAGTTTTAACTGCGGAAGAGAGGATTGTTCAACTTGAACTTGAGATTTACCGGCAATTGCTTGACAAACTTAAAGAGTACAGGAAAGAGATATTTGAAATTGCCGAAAGCATTTCTGTTTTAGATGTCTTGCTCTCTTTTGCAAAACTTGCAATTGAAAGGGATTACAGAAAGCCTGAGATTACCGAAAAAAGCATTCTTTACATTGAACAGGGAAGGCACCCTGTTGTTGAGGTTTTTGAAAACGAGAGTTTTGTCCCCAATGACACAAATTTAACGGAAGAAAAAAGGATTGCAATAGTTACAGGTCCCAATATGGGGGGTAAATCAACCTATTTAAGGCAGAATGCTTTAATTGTATTGCTTGCACAGATGGGAAGTTTTGTCCCTGCAAGAAAGGCAACAATAGGTATTGGAGACAGGCTTTTTTCAAGGGTAGGGGCTGGAGACAACCTGACGGCAGGCCAGTCAACCTTTATGGTTGAGATGATTGAAACCGCAAACATACTGCACAATGCAACTGAAAATAGCCTCATTATACTTGACGAGATTGGAAGGGGGACGGCAACCTTTGACGGTTTATCCCTTGCATGGGCAATAACCGAGTTTCTTGCAAAAAAAGAAAAAAAGGCACCGAGAACATTTTTTGCAACCCATTACCACGAATTAACCGATATTGACAAATTGTTTTCAAATGTAACAAACTTCAATGTGGTTGTAAAAGAGTGGAATAATGAACTTTTGTTTTTGAGAAAGGTTGTCCCCGGCGCCGCAGACAAGAGTTACGGAATTCAGGTTGCAAGGCTTGCGGGGCTTCCGAGAGAGGTAATAAAAAGGGCTTTTGAAATACTTGACAATATAGAGAAAAACGAGTTTTCATTGGACGGAAAACCTAAAATCGCAAGCGAAAAGCCTTCAGAGTTAAAAGAAAAGCCTCTATTTGTCTGGCAGGAACACCCTGTTCTTGAAGAGTTGAAGTCAATAAACCCTGATACCTTAACCCCCCTTGAGGCACTTCAGATACTATATAACTTAAAGAAACTTTTGTAGAAATTGCTCGTAAAATTAAGTGAACAATTCAGAGAGGTTATTATGAATAATTTAATGGTCAAAGAGTTTCCCCTTTCAAACAGGGGTAAATTTCTTTTGTATATGTCCTATCTCTTTTCTTTTCTAATTCTTGTTTTAGGTGTTTACGCTTACCTTCACCTGCCTCAAAAGGTAGCTGTTCACTTTGACTTACACGGCAATCCGGATAGGTACGGAAGCAAGACGGAAATCTTGATTATCTCTTTAGTGTTTTTTGTTATCTCTTTTCTTTTTAGTTTTTTTGTTCAAAAGAGGTATGCTTTGCTTAAAAACTTTCCCTACCTTATCAATATCCCTGCATTCTACCTTTATGCACAGAAACTGTCGGAAGACAGGCAGGCTTACTGGGTTGCGCAGTACTTAGAATTTCTTGCTTTTATAATGTTTTTTACAAACTTTATGCTTTTAGTGCTTGAATACTTTATCTTTGCAGGGGGGAAAGCCGGCAAACTTCCCGATGCGTTTAACTACTTTTTAATTTCCTATGTTGCATTTTTAATCTCTTTTGCCTTCGGTTACCTGTTCAATATGTACAGAAAGATAAAA
>JALWHA010000257.1:5285-8324 GCA_027038695.1 Acidobacteriota bacterium | reverse complement strand
GCATTTAAGTGATAGGGTGGTGGTGTTGTACAAAGGTGAAGTGGTTGATTACGGAGTAACTGAAGAAGTTTTTTCCAACCCTCGAAGCGGTTTTACGGAAGAATTGATAAGTTCTATTCCTCCTATTAAATTTTAATTCGTGAAAATGTAGAGTAAATTTTTAATAACATAGAGAAAAATCTTGCTTTTTTTTAAAAAAATTTGATAAATTAAAAAGTAGGTATTAGTTTTTATAAGGTAAATAATGGAAAATAAAGAAAACAAAGAATGGACAACACAGATAATTAAATTAGGGGAATTAGAAAAAAAATCTTCAAAGGAGATTAAATTAATTCCCACGGTTATTGTTGTAGCTGGAGATTTATTCGGACAAATGATAAATCTTGAAGAAAAGAAAAAGGTTTATTTTGGAAGAGGAAGTGAATGTGATGTGGTTATAAACAACCCTTCTCTTTCCCGAAAACACTGTGTAGTAAGAAACGAAAATAGCAGGATATTTCTTGAGGATTTACAAAGCACCAATGGAACATTTGTTAACGGGGTGCGAATAGGAAAGATTGAATTAAAGAGTGGTCAACGGGTATTTTTAGGTGATGTTTGTGCTTTTAAATTTGCATATCAAGATGATATTGACCTGGATTTAAACAGGCTGATACTGGAAAAAGCTATAAAAGACAGGTTGACAAATATATACAATCGAACCTATTTTGACGAGTTATTTAAAAAAGAATTTGCTTTTCATAAAAGGGCACAGCTACCTTTATCACTTATTTTTATTGATCTTGACGATTTTAAAAAAATCAATGATACTTTCGGGCACCTTTGCGGAGACGAAACATTGAGAAAGGTTGCTTTAACCCTCAAGTCAAACGTCAGAGAAGCCGATTATGTTTGCAGATATGGCGGGGAAGAATTTGTGATAATCTTAAAGAATACCGCTTTTGAGAAAGCGATGAAAAAGGCCGAAAATTTAAGGAAGATAATTGCCTCTCTGGAATTGCTCTGTAATAGCAATAAAATTGGAATTACTGCAAGTTTGGGAGTTTCTACTTACGAAAATGATAACTTTAAGAGCGAAAGAAGATTACTTGCTGATGCAGATGCTGCTATGTATAAGGCGAAAGAATTAGGGAAAAACATGGTTATTGGTCAGAAACCCTCCGATTTATAATATTCTCAAAATAATTTTTTTTAAAAAATAGATTTTTTGGTAAAAAACGGTTAAAATTTTTCTGTAATGAAGAGAGGGGAGAATATATGGGAAAAACCGTTATTGAAAAGATATTTGAGAAGCATACCAAAGATGAAGTTAAAGTTGGAAATATTATCTGGTTAGACATAGATACGAGAACGGCAAGGGATTTTGGAGGTCCTAATGTAGTCAAAAGGTTATACCGGAATTACGGGGAAGATGTGCAGGTTGAGGACCCGAAAAAAACGTTTTTTACGTTTGATACAGTTGCTCCGGCAAAAACCATTCCTTATGCTAACAATCAGCATTTTTGCAGGCAATTTGCTAAAAAAAGGGGAATAAAGGTTTACGATGTAGATTCGGGGATAGGATCGCATGTTGCTATTGAAAAAGGTCTTTGTTGGCCTGGTTCAACTTTTGTAGGTACAGATTCACATTTAAATATCCTTGGTTCTGTTGGGGTTTTCGGGCAGGGTATGGGAGACGCAGATATAGCGTTTGCGTTTAAAACCGGGAAAACATGGTTTGAAGTACCGCCTACCATTAAAATAATATTTAAAGGTAATCCTTATAAGTTTCCGGTAATGGCAAAAGATTTAACCCTTTTCACATTGAGGAAATTAGGCTCAAAAGGTGCTTTGGGAAGAGCCATTGAGTTTTATGGAGAAGTTATTGAGAAAATGAATTTATATGAGCGTGTTACTCTATCCTCAATGGTAACTGAGATGGGGGGCATAATTGGTTTTATTACTCCCAATGAAGACATACTTGAACATTTTAGAAAAGTTAAAAATAATCCGAATATTCAACCTGTTATTGCAGATAATGATGCGGAATATGAGAAGGTTATTGAGATTGACATATCTGAATTGAAACCTCAAATAGCTTGCCCTCCCAGGCCAGATAACGTAAAGGATGTGGAAGAAGTTGCAGGGATACCCGTTGATTCTGTTTTTATCGGTTCATGTACTAATGGCAGGTATGAAGACATTGAACTTGCATCAAAGATTTTCAAAAATTTTAAAGTTAAAGAGGGTGTTATGGTAAAAGTTGTTCCCTCTACCAGAGATGTTTTTGGAAAATTGCTAAAAGACGGGATTATAGATGTTTTATATGAAGCGGGAGTGATTGTTTCAAATCCCGGTTGCGGCGGTTGTGCGTCAGGGCAGATAGGCATGACAGGGAAGGGTGAGGTGCAAATTTCAACTTCCAATAGGAATTTTAAAGGTAAACAGGGAGACGGAGAAACTTATCTTGCAAGTCCTGTTGTCGCCGCCGTATGTGCGGTTACCGGCGAAGTAATGGATCCTGTCAAATTTCTAAAAACAAAGGGAGTAAATGTATGAAAATAAAAGGTAGAGTATGGGTTTTAAAAGATGGAAAAGGTAACCTTATTAACGATATAGACACGGATATGATATTTCACAACAGATATCTTGCTATTACAGATATAAACGAAATGGGGCAATATGCACTTGACAATCTTGTGGGTTGGGAAGATTTTTCAAGGAAAGCAAAAGAAGGGGATATAATTATTGCTGGGGAAAACTTCGGTTCTGGCTCTTCCAGGCAACAGGCGGTTGACTGTTTTAAGGCATTGGGAATTACATTAATAATAGCGAAATCTTTCGGAGCTATCTATAAACGGAATGCAATAAACTCAGCTTTACCTATTATAGAGGCTAAAAATATTGAAGAAATAGGTGCCGAAGATGGGGACGAAATAGAAGTAGATGTAGATTCGGGAGTAATTTTAAATTTAAAAACGGGAAATAAAACTTCTGCAAAGCCTTTTTCAAATGTCCAGAAGGGTATTCTGGAAGCTGGAGGGTTGTTTGGGTTTGCAA
>JALWHA010000257.1:0-5275 GCA_027038695.1 Acidobacteriota bacterium | reverse complement strand
TAAGGAGTTGCCTTGGACTGATCAAAGAGATCTATATAGAGAATCTACAGAGAGAGAAACTTATCTGGCTGCAAGAGAGGCTTTGAAAGAAACTAATAAGAGGAGTTATGCTCAGCAGAACAGGCGTGCTAGAGAAAGAGTTGTTAAAGCATTCAATAACTTGTTTGAATAGAAACATTTATAAAGTAGTATTACTTCAAAAAACTATGGAAAAAAAGATATTGATTGTTAACTATCAGCCTCGTAAATTAGAGCAATGGGAAATTTTATTTAAAGATATCGACGGGGAAGTCCTCACAGCAAGTGATGGTGAAAAAGCCTTGAATATTTTTAATGAACTACATCCGGATATCGTAATTATTGACCCTATGCTTCCTAAAAAATCAGGGTTTGATGTAATAAAGGAAATAAAAGATCAATCTCCTGATACAAAAGTTGTTGTGGTAGCTTCGGTACATAAAGGAGTCAAATATCAATCTCTTGCAAAGAATACTTATCATGTGGATGAATTTCTTGAGGAACCTGTTGATGAGGATCTTTTAAAAGAAAAAGTTACTCAATTGATAGGTTTCTCGATAGATTCTATGGTGTTAGAAGATTTGATGGGCTCGGGCAAACCTAAACATACAAATAAAAAAACGGGTAAAGGTGAGGTTAATCAAGACAATACTGTGCAAAATAAACAGGATTCTCCAAAGACAGCAAAAAGTAAAGAGGGAAAAACTTCAGATAACCAATTAAATTTACAACAAACCGTTAATTCAAAGAAAAAGAAATCGTCGGCAAAAAGAAGGTTTGAAGAGATAATAGAAGAAACATTGTCCGGCAAAGTTATTGATGACTTGCCCAAGAGAAAAATAAAAAATGCAAAACCGAAAGATACTGAAAAGGTTTTCACGTCTGAAGAATTGTTTAGTGATGTTATAAGTGAAGTTGAAGAATCTTTTATTGATCAGACTTTGGATAGTTTGGTTGAAGAGCATCATGAAAGTAGCAAAAAGAAAAAACCTGACAGTGTGGAGCAGGCTATTGAAGAGAAGCTGGAAAAAACGCTTTCTGGTTTAAAGGTTGATAAAAAGAAAAAGACAAAGAAAGCGATTATTGAATCTAAGGTTAGTAAAAAGGAAGAAAAGAAGGTTGATGAGCCTGAAAAAGATGAAGAGCCTAAAAAAGCAAAAAAAGAAAAAGGCATTGAGTACGGCAACTACCTGCTTTTAGATAAAGTAGCGACAGGTGGAATGGCTGAACTTTTTAAGGCAAAGAGAAGGGGAGTGCAGGGGTTTCAAAAGATAGTGGCTATCAAGAGGATATTACCTCATCTTGTTGAAAATGAAGAATTTGTGACCATGTTTATAGACGAAGCCAAATTAGCGGCCCAATTGAATCACCCTAATATTGCCCAAATATATGATTTAGGCAAGATAGAAGATACTTTTTACATTGCAATGGAATATGTAGAGGGGCATGATTTAAGGAAAATGCTGAAAAAATGCAAAGAAAAGGGGTGTCATATTCCAGAGCCAATAGTTTTGTTTGTCGCTTCAAAAGTTTTGAGTGCTCTTGATTATGCGCATAGAAAAAAGGGTCTGGACAACAAAGATCTTCATATAGTTCACAGGGATATCAGTCCTCAAAATGTTATATTATCTCTTGAAGGAGATGTTAAATTAGTTGATTTCGGTATTGCCAAAGCAGCCACAAAGGCAAGTCAGACTCAGGCCGGAGCATTGAAGGGTAAACTTCTATATATGAGCCCTGAGCAGGCATGGGGTGAAAAGGTTGACAAAAGGTCTGACTTATTTTCTTTAGGGGCGGTAATGTACGAGGCACTTACGGGTAAAAAATGTTTTTTAGCGGATAGCGAGATAAATATTCTTGAAAAAGTAAGGAATGTTGATTATGTGCCTCTTAAAAAGGTGAATCCAAAAGTATCCGACAAAACTGTGAGAATTATAGAAAAGGCATTAACTAAAGATGTTAAAGAAAGATATCAAAGCGCGAAAGAGATGGAACAGGAGATCTTAGACGTACTGAATTCCTTGCCGTATACCGTGAATGAGAGGGTTGTTTCCGAATTTGTGAATGCCCTTTACAAAGAAGATATGAATAAATTAAAAGAATTATCTGAGAAATTGGTTATAGAATCTTCGGTACTGGTGGAAGAGAAACCTGAAGATAAAACTGAAAAAGAAAGTGCGTTAGAAAAAGAAGATGTCCCGGTTGAAGAATATTCCATATCCGAATCTGATATAGATTCAGAGGATATTGATGAAATTGATGAAAGAAGAGCGAATACCGGTACCGTTGTAGTACCTAATCCCGAAGATCTGGAAAAGTATGAAAAAGAAGAAATTAAAAAATTAGAAAAAGAAGAAAAAAGCAGTAAAACTGTATTGATAATCGGTGTGGTAATAGCACTGGTCGTTGTCGCAATCGCTGGATATTTCATTTCAACAAAAAAGAAGGCTGAAAAACCGAAAGCAAAACCTCAAGTTGCACAAAGTGAAGAGAAACCTAAAGGGGAAGAGGTAAATAACCCGGGACAGGGAAACGCCGTGTCTCCTGAAAGTACGCAGCAAAATTCACAGAAAGTTGGACAAACTACTAAAACCGAACCTAAAACAGCGGTTGGTATGGAAAAGAAAAAACAGCAGTTGGTTGAGAAGTTAACTAAGAAGAAAATAGCGGAACAAAAGAAGAAATACGAAGAGCAACTTGCCAGACAGAGAAAACTTTTAGAAGAAAAAAGAAGAAAATTGGAAGAAGAAAGGAGAAAAGCAGCCGCTTTAGAAGCAAAGAAGAAAAAGTCTAAACCGAAGCGAACAAATAGTAAACCTAAAACTTCCAATGTTGCAAATCAAACAAAGGTTGTAAATAATCAACCTGCAACTTCAACAATTGAAAAACAATCTACAACAGAGATAAAACCTTCAAAAAATCAAACTGTATCTTCTAATGAAGCAACAACAAAGAAGCCTCAGGTACAACAACAGTCACAACAAAATGTTGAAAATCCTGTTCAAAAAGTTGAAAATAAACCTCAAAAACAAAAACAACCAGAACCGGCAAAAGTTACGCCTGTAAAGGTTCAGCAACCTCAAGTAAAAGAAGGCGATCTGGTTCCTATTACCGATGATGTGGTAAAACCGGTGCCTGTAAAGAAGGTTAAACCTAAATATACCCTGGCGGCAAAGAGAAAGAGGGTACACGGCACTATAATCGCTCAGGGGTTGATAGACGAAAATGGTAATGTGGTTGAGGTCAGGATACTAAGAAAGATGAGAAATTCTTTTGGATTGGAGAAAGAGGTAATAAAGGCTTTGAAAAAATGGAAATTTCAGCCTGCTACTAAAAACGGAGTTAAAGTAAAAGTATATGATACATTTTTATTTAAATTTTAACGGGAGGTATTTATGGGTGTATTAAACGACGAACAAAAAAACTTTTATGAAGAAACCTTAAAGCATGTGAAAAATGAAATTGCTGACATTGATAATCAAATTGAAGAAGAATTGGCAAGGGTTAAGCAGAAATTAGCAGAACTACAAAAAGCTAAAAAGGCTGCTTTGCAGGTTTATGCCGGTGCCTGCGCAAGGTTGGGAATTGAAAATGACCTTGCCGGAGAAGAAGAATCTGAAGAATTTGAAGGTTAATAAAAAAATAATTAATGAGTATATACAACTATCCTAAATATTATGATATAGCCTTCGGCTATAGGGATTTGGACCTGGAATGCGATTTTATTGAAAAACAGATAGCCGTACATTCCAGGTCCGATAATTTTTCTCTCCTTGATATTGCTTGCGGTACAGGTTCCCACCTGATTGAAATGGGGAAAAGGGGATTTGATGTTAGCGGCTTTGATATTTCCCCGAAAATGATTGAGTACGCTAAGAGTAAAGCGGAAATCAATAATATTCATGCAAACCTGTGGGTTGACAATATGGTTTCCTTCAAAACTGAGAAACTTTTCGGGTGTGCAATAAACCTTTTAACAGGATTTAATTATTTACTGAGAAATGAAGACGTTGAGGAGCATTTAAAAAGGGTGGCTTTATCTCTTAACCAAGGTGGATTGTACATTATTGAAATGAATCACCCAAGGGAGTTTATTACTAATGAACCTTCAACTACGAACAGCTGGATTGAAACAGACGGGGATATTGAGGTTGAAGTTGATTGGGATAACGAAAGAAGCGCTGTTGACCTTTTGACTCACATTGTAACAACCAAACCCTTAATAAAAATCAGGGACAAAGGCAATGAATTTGATATTAAGATGGAAGAAAAATTTCGTATCTACCTTTATCGGGAGATTTTGCATTATATTGATTGTTCCGAACACTTTAAATTAGTAAATTCATTCGGGTCTTTCAGGTTTGATAAACCTCTTGATAACACTAAAGATTCCTGGAGAATGATTTTAATTTTAAGAAAAGAATGAAGAAAATAACTGATGAAGATTGGGAAAAGATCTTTGGAATAAAGAAAGATGACAAAGAAAAAAAGGAATCTCAGGAATTTATTAATCACATAGAAAATCTGTCTGTCGACAATACTAAAGAAACACCGTATTCTGATGTTTCCCCCCGAAAAATAAAAATACCAAAAAAATCAAAACTTAATATTGAAGACGAAATTGACTTACATGGATTAATTAAACTTGAAGCAGAGAATAGATTAAAGAATTTTTTTGTTAATGCTAAATCAGAACATTTAAAGGTTGTTTTGGTTATAAGCGGAAAAGGAAAGCATTCAGAAGGCGGTCCATCTTTAAAACCTTTTGTTGAAAAATGGTTTAAAAACGAGGGGAAATCATTTATCAAAAGCTACGGAATTGCTCCTAAAGCACACGGCGGGGAAGGAGCTTTTATCGTATTTTTAAAATAAATTGTTTTTATTTAGAACATATTTGCAAACATCTTCCGTTGTATATGCAGTAAAGTCGGCTTTGCAGTTTTGCAGATGGGTTAATCCGTTAAATCCGTAGGCAACAGCTACGGTATTTAATTTTGCGTTTTTGCCGCTTATAATATCGTTGCAACTGTCCCCTATCATAAAACTGTTTGCCGGGTTGCCGTTGTATATATTTAGAATTTGCAAAATAGGATATGAAGAGGGTTTTTTTTCAGGGAAACTGTCGCTTGTGACTTCAACCTGCATACCCTGCTGTATCATGCCAAGGTCAGGTTCCGGGATGTATGCCCTGACCCAGACGGGTTCTGTCAGTGCCAGGCTGAATACCGGAGTGCCGGGTGATGCCATGGCACCAGGT
>JALWHA010000256.1 GCA_027038695.1 Acidobacteriota bacterium | reverse complement strand
TTTTAGTTTTATTCCTGTTTTTAAGGAATTTAAAGTCAACCTTTATTGTTTCCCTTACAATCCCTCTTTCAATTATTACAACCTTTGCTTTGATGAACTTTTTTAAAGTTACACTGAACATTATGTCTTTAGGGGGAATTGCTTTAGGTGTTGGAATGCTTGTTGACAACGCAATTGTTGTTTTAGAAAGCATATTCAGGGTTTCTGAGGAAAAAGGGGAATCTGACGAAAGTGTTGTTATAGGCGTTCAAGAAGTCGGGACAGCGGTTATTGCCTCAACCTTAACCACGGTTGCGGTATTTTTCCCAATTGTTTTTATTGAAGGTATTGCGGGACAGATTTTCAAGGATATGTCTTTAACTGTTGTATTTGCTTTGCTTGCTTCATTAGTGCTTGCATTATTCTTTATCCCTATGGTTGCTTCAAGAAGGTTTGCACTTAACGGGGAAAACAAAGAGGGAAGAATAGGCTCATTGCTTCTTACCTTTTACTCAATAAAGGCTTTAAAAGGGGATTTGCAGGGCTTAAAAGGGGTAAAATACCTGTTTTTGCCGTACATTATATTCAAGTTTGTCGTTTACTTAATCCTTGAAATTGTCGGCAAAGTGTTTGTTGCGGTTTACCTTTTGCTGTTAGGCATTGTATTTTTAAGCGCCAAGATTTACAAATTTTTAGACAAAGTGGTTTTTTCAAAGATAATTGGGGGTTTCAATTCAGGTTTTAACTGGTTTCAAAAGAGTTTTTACCCCTCTGTTTTAGATTGGTCTTTATCAAACAAGGCGGTAGTTTTTGCACTTGTAGCGTTTGCACTTTATTTAACCTATTCTTCCTTTAAGTCTCTTGATGTAGAGTTGCTTCCCAATATGCACCAGGGTGAGTTTTCTGCAATAGTAACAATGCCCATAGGCACTCCTGTTGAAGAGATTGACAAAAGGCTTCTTCCCTATATTGAAAAAGTGGCAAAAATAAAAGAGGTAAAAACCGTATTTGTTAAAAGCGGGGTTGAAAGCAACTCATATCCAAAGTCTTATGAAGGGGAAAACATTGCGAATATTGGGGTAATATTAAAACCTTCCAACAATGTAATCAAAACAGAAGAAGAGGTAATCTCAAAGGTTAGAAGCATTCTGTCGGATATTCCCGATGCAGAAGTAAGGATAAAGTTTCCCGAACTCTTTACCACAAAACCCCCTGTTCAGGTTGAGATACACACCTACAACCTTGACCAATTGAAAAAATACACAAACCTTGTTTACCAGAATATAAAAGATTTGCCTGAATTAAAGGATGTTCAAACAAACATCAAGCCGGGCAACCCTGAAATTGAAATAAGGTTTGACAGGGATAAACTATCAAGGCTTAACCTCAATGTAAGGGATGTGGCGGAATTGGTAAGAAACGAGATTTTAGGCAATATCCCCACAAAGTTTGTTAAAGAAGACAGAAGGATTGACATAAGGGTAAGGCTTAAAGACAGTGTCCACAAATCAATAAACGACTTAAAAAACCTTATAATCAATCCCGGAGAAAACAGGCCTGTTTCATTAAAGGCAGTGGCAAGTTTCAGCATTCAGGAAGGCCCCGGGGAAATAAGAAGGATTGACCAGCAAAGGGTAGGGGTAATTACCGCAAACATTCAGGGAATAGGGTTAAAAAACATAAGCGAAAAGATAGAGAACATTGTAAAAAACCTTGATTTGCCTGAAAATGTAACCGTTGTTATGGGCGGCCAGCAGATGGAAATGGAGAAATCTTCCTCAAGTTTATACCTTGCATTGCTTCTCTCTGTTTTCCTTGTCTATATTGTAATGGCTTCTCAGTTTGAATCCCTGATTCACCCTTTAATAATTATGTTCACCATACCCCTTGCAATGTTCGGTGTGGGGGTAACTCTGTACGCCTTTAATATTCCCCTTTCAGTGCTTGTTTTTATAGGAATGATGATGCTTGCGGGAATTGTGGTAAACAACGCAATTGTTTTAATTGACTACATAAATTTGTTAAGAAACAGAGGAATGAGCCTTGCAAACGCAATCAAAGAGGCGGGGATTGTAAGGTTAAGGCCTATATTTATGACAACACTGACAACCGTTTTAGGTTTGCTCCCTATGGCAATAGGCTTCGGCGAAGGCTCTGAAGTTAGAAAGCCTATGGCAATTACCGTAATTGCAGGCCTCATATTCTCCACAATGCTAACCCTCATTGTTATCCCCGTAATCTACCACTTTGTTGAATCAATGAGGGAAAAAGGTAAATAGGTTTTGGGTGTTGGGTATTAGGTTTTAGTGTCCCGTGTCCCGTCCTGATATAGGTTGACACATAAAACCTAAAATCGGGAGGGAAAATGAAAAAGAATGTTATTCGCTACAGTGAAGCATTCAAAAGGCATGTGGTGAAAGAAATTGAAGAAGGAAAATTCAGAACATTTAAGGAAGCAAGGGAGAAATATGGTATAAAAGGAGAAGTTACAATCAAGCGTTGGCAAAAAAAATACGGCAAACAACACTTATTGCTAAAAACGGTCAGGGTAGAAATGCAGGATGAACAAAACACAATCAAGCAATTAAAAAAGAAAATCAAACAACTTGAAAAAGCCCTTGCGGATGCTTAAGGTTAAGCGAAGTAATCAATCAGGCTTACTTTGAAGTGCTATGCAAACAGGTAGGAATAACCGACATAGAAG
>JALWHA010000255.1 GCA_027038695.1 Acidobacteriota bacterium | reverse complement strand
CGTTTATAGGGTTTCTTTTAATAACCTTTATCCCGATTAAGGGTTTGAATTTCAATCAGCAGGCGGTTTTAGGGGTGACTTTTGCCATGGCTGTTTTGTGGTTAAGCGATGCTATTCCAATGGGTGCGACCTCTCTGCTTCCCCTTGCTTTGTTTCCCCTTTTCGGGGTTATGAGCGCTTCCGAGGTTGCAAAGCCTTATGCGCACAGGCTGATCTTCCTTTTTTTAGGCGGTTTGATTATTGCGCAGGCTATTCAGAAGTGGGGTTTGCACAAGAGGATTGCGGTGAATATTGTGAATTTTTTGGGAGCCAATCCAAATACTATTATCCTCGGTTTTATGGTTGCGACGGCTTTTCTTTCAATGTGGATGTCAAATACCGCCACAACCTTGATGATGATGCCTATAGGCCTTGCTTTGATTCAGAGTTTTTCCGATAAAATGAAAGACAGCGATGAGTTTATGAATTTTTCAAAAACACTTATGTTGAGTATTGCTTTTGCCGCATCAATAGGGGGAGTCGCAACCCTTGTCGGTACTCCTCCTAACCTTGTTTTTGCGGGGATGTACAATAAGCTTTTCGGTGCACAGATCTCTTTCGCAAGGTGGATGGCTATAGGTTTTCCAATTAGTATTTTTCTCCTTATTTTTGCATGGGTTTATATGGTTTACTTTTGCTTTCCGTTTAAGGGTTTGCCGAAAGAGAATATGAAAGAGATTATAGACAATGAGAAAGAGGCATTAAGCGAAATGTCTTTTGAGGAAAAGGTTGTTATGGTTATCTTTGCTCTAACGGCAATAGGCTGGATAACGAGGGCAGGCTTTGATTTTGGCTCTTTTAAAATCAGGGGCTGGGCGTCTTTCTTTCCTTACGGCAAGTATATTAAGGATTCAACCGTTGCAATGTTTTTTGCGACTTTGATGTTTTTTCTTCCTTCAAAAGAGAAGGGTAGGGATATTCTGGATTTTTCCGATGTTGTTAAAATACCGTGGGAGGTTTTGTTTCTTTTCGGCGGCGGCTTTGCACTTGCGGAGTCATTTAAGGCAACCGAATTGACGCACTGGGTTGGGCACAAGTTTGCTTTTATTACCCATCTTCACCCCCTGCTTCTTGTTTTTTTAGTGATTTTAACACTTGGAACATTAACTCAGTTTACCTCAAATACAGCGACGACGACAATTATGCTTCCTATTCTTGCGGGAATCGCTCAAACCGCAAATATGGACCCGTTGATTTTGCTTATTCCCGCAACGTTAGGCGCATCTTTTGCATTTGTCCTTCCCGTTGCCACTCCCCCAAACGCTATTGTTATGGGCAGCGGGGTTATTTCGGTTAAGGATATGGCAAAGGCTGGAATTTGGCTTCAGGTTTTTGCCACAATCTTTGTGACTTTTTACTGTTATTTCTTTCTTATGTGAGGTTTTTGATTACGAGTATTATTCCGTTGATTAGAAGCACTAAAGCGGTAATTTTTTTAAATTTGCCTTCGGGAACGGAAAGGTGTATTTTGTTGCCTAAATAGAGCCCTAAAAGTACAAAGGGCATGGTAAGAATTGCGGTAAAGATAATTTTAAGGTTGTAAAGCCCTAAAAATGTGTAAATTATTGTCCTTAATACGCTCATTGAGAAGAAGATAGACAGTATTGTCGCCCTGAACGCTGTTTTGTCAAGTTTTAGCCCTTTTAGAAAGATTATTATAGGCGGGCCTGAAATACCGTAAACTCCCCCTAAAATCCCCGTTATGAAGGACAGAACCTTCCCTGCGACCCCGTTTTTTTTAAAGGTAAAACTTAGTTTTTCTTCAAAAAACAGAAAGTAAAGGGCGACAATGCAGATTATTATTCCCAAATACAAAACAGGGTGTTTAGGAATTGTATATTTAAGCAGGTAAGAGCCTATAAGAAGCCCTAAAAAAAGGAAGATAACAAACCTTTTTACAAAACCGAACTCTATTGATTTTCTGTTTTTGAAAACAACGGCAATTTCCGTCGGGACGCAAAGAAGAAGAAAGTAGGGGATTACTTGAGATAGATCGCCGAACACAAGGGAAAGCAAGGTGATTGATATCATTGCGGAACCGAAGCCTAAAGCGGCGTAAACAACCTGCCCTAAAAAGATTATTAAAGCCGCTATAAAAAACGCGTGAAAAGAGTTAAATAGCAAAAATTCCATACTATTCTATATTCTGAACCTGTTCCCTTATCTTTTCAACCTCTGTTTTTAACTCAATGACAAGTTTGGATATGTTTTTGTCTTTTCCCTTTGAGCCTATTGTATTTGACTCTCTCATCATTTCCTGAAGTATGAAGTCTAATTTTTTTCCTATAGCCTTTCCCGTTTCTTTCATTGTTTCCCTGAAAACAGAAACATGGCTTTTCAGCCTTGTCAGTTCTTCGCTTATGTCAAGTTTATCGGCTAATATCCCCGCTTCAATCATAATCCTGTTTTCGTCTCCCTCTTTAACGAGTCCGCCTATAAGTTTTCTATACCTTTCAAGTTGTTTTTCAAAAAAACCGTGCCTTTGCTTTTCAATTTCTTCGGTTAACTTTTCAACGTGGTCAAGCCTTGTTTCAAAGTCTTTCTTTAAAAATTCACCTTCTTTTTCACGGGAAGCATTAAAGGGGTCAAGTATGGAGTTTACAGTTTCAATTATTGCTTTCTTTACCTCTTGTTTTAGTTCGTCTGTTAATTTGTTTTCAAAAAAACCGTTGTTTGATGAGAGAAAAACGTTTAACGGCACATTAAAATCAAAGGAGGGGAAGTTTTTCTGTATGTTTTCAACCTGTTCCAGGATAGGCCTTACCTTTTCCTCATTTACCTTGACAGGGTACTTTGATGTGTCAAATTCAATTGTTATGAAAACGGTTACCCTTCCCCTTTTAACTTTTGTTTTGACAATAGACACGATATCGCTTTCAATTGATTGAAAGTTTTCGTCAAGTTTGACTCCCGCGTCAAGGTACTTGCTGTTGATACTCTTGATTACCATGTTTACCGTGAATCCGTTAAATTCCCTTTTTGTTTCCGCAAATCCTGTCATGCTTCTCATTTTAAAACTCCCAATTATCCGCCATTTCGGTTACTTTATTTAACCTTTCGGTTATTATCTCAAGGTTTTCCTTAACCTTTTTGTTTTTGTCCGCATAAAACGGTTCGTCGTAAACATAGACAAACTCTGAGCAGGGAAGGGGGATTATAAAGTTGTCCCATGAGTTTGCGGTGATTTTTCTGGAAGCGTTGTAACAGAAACAAACTATGGGGACTTCCGTTTCAAGTGCCATTTTTGCCACACCCTTTTTTGCATAGTATTTTGGCCCTAAAGGCCCGTCAGGGGTAACCGCTACCACATAGCCCTTACCTTCAGTTTTTAAATGTTCTATTGCACTGTGAAAGGCGCCCATTCCGAATTTTGAGGATGAGCCCCTTGCAAATGCTTCAACCCCAATCCCGCCTACCGTTCTCGCAATTAACTCCCCGTCTTTGGATTTAGAGATTATTGGCACGTATCTGTCTATGTACTGCGGTATGCCGAATGGAGCCATAAAAATTCGGTTGTGCCAGAATGCATAGATAAAGGGTTTATTTTTTTTGTAAAGTTCAATTACAGGCTCGGCATTTACCATTTTTCTTGAAATCTCGGTTTTGTAAACCAATTTCATATAATTTGATACTAAAAAGGGGACGGCTTTGAATAAGAGGCTATTCATTTCTCCCGCCGAATTGGATATTGTAAAGCCTTTTGTAAACCCCGTTTTTTTCAAGCAATTCTTCGTGCGTGCCTACTTCTACGATTTTACCTTTGCTTATAACGTAGATTCTGTCAGCGTTTCTGATTGTTGAAAGCCTGTGCGCAATAACAAAGGTTGTTCTGTTTTTCATAAGGTTTTCAAGTGCTTTTTGAACAAGTATTTCGGATTCGGTATCAAGAGAGCTTGTAGCTTCGTCAAGGATTAGTATCGGCGGGTTTTTAAGCAATGCCCTTGCAATGGCAAGCCTCTGTCTCTGTCCTCCCGATATGAAAACACCGCTTTCTCCTATGTTTGTGTGGTATCCCTTTTTCATTTTTAAAATAAATTCATGAGCGTATGCCAATTTTGCCGCATGTTCAACCTGTTCCATGGGGATATCGCTTCTTCCATATGCGATGTTGTTGAAAACGGTATCGTCAAATAGTATGGTTTCCTGCGTAACTATCCCTATGTTGTTTCTCAAACTATGCAGGTCAAAATCCCGGATATCCGTGCCGTTAATTGTGATTTTCCCTTCTGTGCAGTCGTAAAACCTCGGGATAAGGTTTACAAGGGTTGTCTTTCCGTCTCCGCTTGAGCCCACTATTGCAACTGTTTCCCCTCTCTTTGCCTTCAAGTTTACATTGTCAAGAACCTTTTTCTTTCCGTCGTATGAAAACGAAACGTTTTTCAATTCAACCTCTTCAATTTTTTCGGGGAATGGTTTGGGATTTTCCGGGGATTGAATCAAATTTTTCTCGTCCATTAGGGAGAATACCCTTTTTAATGCGCTCATAGCCTGTTGAAGTTCATTGTTAACCTTGTTCAGCCTTCTTATGGGAGAGTAAAGCAATAAAACATTTGTAATGTATGTCATAAAGGTTCCCGTTGTCATTTCGCCGGATTTTATCTTCAAGTTGCCGTAAAAGATAACGATGCTTAAACTTATTGCCCCTACCAATTCCATAATCGGGGAAGATGCTACCGTTGCCGCCACCAATTTTACGTTTGCCCTGAAAAATTCGTAATTCTTTTGCATAAATTTCTTGATTTCAAAGTTTTCCATTGCAAAAGCCTTTACAATCCTGCTTCCCGATATGGTTTCTTTTAAGATATTGGTGATTTCTGCCATCTTTTTCTGGCTTAAAGTTGTCGCTTTTCTGATTGCTTTGCTTATAAGGATAACAGGTACCACTATTAGCGGAATTATAACCATTAGAAGCAGGGAAAGCCTGTAGTCTATATAGAAGATTGCAAGTATTATCAAAATCAAAAACATGCTCTCTTTTACAAGGTCTCCGATTTTGCTTGTAACCGCGTTTTGAATTATATAAACATCGTTTGTGATCCTTGATATAAGGGTTCCTGAGTGGTATTTATCAAAGAATGAGACACTCTGGTTGATAATTGAAGAGTAAAGGTCGTTTCTCAAGTCTCGTATAACCTTGTGTCCCGTTACCCCGAGGGTAAAGTATCCGAAAAATGTGGCAATCCCTTTTAAAATGTAAAGGCCCAATATCAAAAGGATAATGACCGCCACGTCCCCTGTTTTTTTGTTTTTCAGGTCAAGTTTTCTTCCTATTCCTTTTTCTTCAAGGTATTTTTTTACTTTGTTTTTGAATTTTGTAACAAATTTAAGCCTGTCCCTGGTTTGAGCTTTATGCTCAACCTTTGTAATTGCAGTCTGTTCTTTTAAAGGCCCGTCCATTATAAGTTTTGCAACCGCCGTGTTTAATTCCCACAAAACCGCGACAAAAAAAAGTATTATGAAAGAGGCAGTCAAAGCCCCGTAATAGGGTTTAAAGTAACTTAAAAACCTTTTAAAAATAGACATTATTCTATAATTCCCTTTGCAATGTTTTCTATTGTGTTTTCCTTGTGAAGCATTGACTTTAAATTCTCCAACTTTTTATTTAATGCCTCACTAAATTCAGGATTATACAATACTTTTTCAACATAATCCATTATATTCTCGGGAGTCAGGCCAAAATTAACCAACTCGGCAAATATCTCCTCTTCAAGGACAATATTCGGTATGGTTATAAAATCGCTTCTGACAACGCATAACCCAAAAAAGTATGTTAAGTTTGAAAGTTTGTAGAGTGCGGCCATAGGGGTATTTAAAAGCCCGCATTCAAGGGAAACCGTGCCGGAGCTCCCTACCGCAACGTTAGAGTATTTTATAGCCTCGTACTTGTCTTCCGGCTCTATTTCAAACAGTTGCTTTCCCGTTTGTTTTGTGAATTCCGCTTTGAAAAGGTTGATAACATCCCTTTCAAGAGAGGTTGAAGGGATAAAAAGAAAATCAATATCTTTATGCTTTCGAGAAATTAAGCCTGAAAAGCCTGATATGTAAGGTGTTAAAGAGTTGACTTCTTTTTTTCTGCTTCCGGGGAGAAGCAAAATTCTTTTTCTATCTTTTTTTAATGAGTATTTATTTAAAAAATCATTTTCGTTTAAACTCAAGGATATCATTTTTGTTAGCGGGTGTCCGTAGTACTCTGCGTTTTCGTATAACGGTTTTTCAAACGGAAATAATACAATCACTTTATCAAAGAGGTTTGATATGAATTTTGCCCTGTAAAGCCGCCATGCCCACACTTGCGGGGGAATAAAATAAACAAGTTTTCCCACATATTTTTTTACCTTTTTTGCAATTCTTATGTTGAAATCGGGAAAGTCAATACATACTAAAATATCAGGTTTTAATTCTTTTATTTTTTTCACAAGGAAATTAAAGGCTTTTTTTAAGTCTGAATAATGCTCAATCACCTCGGTTAATCCGACTACCGAAAGGGATTTGTAGTCTAAAACAACGTTTGCACCTGCATTTTTTAAGAGATTATCCCCTAATGCGAAAACCTCACAACCCTGTTTTGTTAATTCGGGAACTATTTCTGCGGCATATTGCTCTGCGGATAATTCCCCGCAAAGTATAAATACCTTTTTACTCAATCCTGTCTCCGTCTTTCAGGTATCCGCCGTTTACGGCTGATTTTCCTTCCATAGGCTTTTTGGATTCAGGTTGAACAACCATCAATTTGAGAAGGTTTCCGTCTCCGCATACCATAAAAGGGATATTGTCCACAATAACAATGGTTCCCGGTGCCTTGTCGCTGGTCCTTTCGGAAGGGAAGGATTTTAGTATTTTTATCATCTTTCCCTTAACCTTTCCGTAAACGGAAGGCCAGGGATAAAACCCCCTGACTCTGTTGTGAATTTCAAGTGCCAAAAGGTTAGGGTTTATCTTGCCGTCAGATTTTTTGATTATTGGTGCGTAAGTTGCGTTCGCTTCGTTTTGCGGCATAGGTTTAATTTTCCCGTCAATGTAGTCAAACATTACGGTTTCAAGAAGTCTTAACCCCTTGTCCGTTAATCTTTCAAAAAGGTCCTTTGCATTATCGTTCGGGTCTATTTTTTCGGAAATGCACCCGATTACCGGGCCTGTGTCAAGCCCCTTATCCATTTTCATAAGGCATACTTCGGTTATCACTTCCCCGTTAACTATTGCCCAATTAACCGGTGCCGCTCCTCTGTATTTCGGTAAGGCGGAAAAGTGCACATTTAAGCAGCCGTATTTTGGAATATTCAATATGGATTCGGGAATTATCTTTCCGTATGCTACAACAAGGATTAAATCAGGGTTGATTTCCTTTATCTTTGAGAGAAAATCCTCATTTTTCTTTATTTTTTCAGGCTGGATTACCTCAATACCTGATTTTTCCGCTTCTACCTTGACCGGCGGAGGTGTTAAAACCCTTTTTCTGCCTTTAGGTTTGTCAGGTTGGGTGACAACTAACCTTAAATCGGTTAATTCGTTGAGTTTTTTTAAAAAGGGAACGGAAATTTCAGGCGTCCCCATAAACACTGTTTTTAGTATCCCCATCTTCCTTCCTTCATGAGTTTCTTTATTTTTTTCAGGACAAGTTGTTTTTTTACGGGAGCAAATTTGAATATAAAAAGTTCCCCGTTTAAATGGTCAATCTCGTGGCATAATGCCCTTGCGAGAAGGCCCTCGGCCTCAATTTCTTTTTCTTTGCCGTCTAAATCGGTGTATCTGACCTTTATTCTTTCAGGCCTTTCAACAAATCCGAATATGCCCGGAAAACTTAAACACCCTTCTTCTTCCTTTTGCAATCCCTCTTTTTCAGTTATTTCAGGATTTATCAAAACCATTCTTTCTTCGGGATTTTCCCCTGCTGATAGGTCCACTATTGCAAGTTGGAGGCTTTTACCTATTTGAGGGGCTGCAAGCCCTATCCCCGGGGCCGCTACCATAGTTTCATACATATCTTCCACAAGTTGTTTTATTTCGTTGTTTATCTCTTTAACTTTTTCGCCCTTTTTTTCTAATACAGGGTCGTCATAAACTACAATAGGAAGTTTCATTTAACTATTTGTCCTCCTCATTTTCTTCTTTTTTAATCATTTTTTCCATCTCTTTTTTGTGTTTTTCAATTGAATCCATTATTTTTGTTTTAATTTCAATAGTGTCTTTTTTCACACCTTGAGTTATTAAAAATGCAGATATTTTAGGGTGTAAAGCGTAATCTTTAAAAGTCCAATCGGTTACATCAACGTAAACCTCTTCAAAAGTCGGTGGATTTTTTTCCATAAAGTAGAAAGACATTCCCTTTCTTATAACCGTATATTT
>JALWHA010000254.1 GCA_027038695.1 Acidobacteriota bacterium | reverse complement strand
TTATTAAAGGAGTTGAAGAAAAAATTCTGTCTACAAATTTAAGTATTCTTTTTCCCACAAAGTTTTCCGCAATTACCCCTACCAGGAGTATTAAAAGAAAAAGAAATATTATGGACAATAAGGTGATAAAAAAATGAGGAAGTTTGATGTTTAAAAAATATTTTTCTAGAATTTTAACAACAAAGGGTGATAGTAAACCATCTATTTTCTGAAAGATAAAAACAATAATAAAAACACTTAAAAAAGCTGGTGTAATGACAAGAATACCAGTTAAGAATTTTGCTTTCAGACTTTTTAATTTCATTTTTTTCTCTTTTTAATATATCCGTTGTCCGAAATAAAATAGATATATTCCCCTTTTTTCGCCATTCTCAACCTTTGCCTTGCAATCATTTCAATAAAAAAGGGAGAGGAAGCGTTTTGCAACTCCAGCTCCCTTTTTAAAGTATTCTTTTTTGCAATCAACTCCGCTTTAATTGTTTCTAATCTTTTTTGTTGTTTTCCTAATCTTAGATAGGTTTTATATCCGTATTTATTAAAATATAAAATGAAAGCTACTGCTACAAAATATGCTAAGAACAACAGATTTTTAATATTGAAAATCTTTCTTTTTTTTCTCATATGTTCCTTTTAATTATGGTTTTGCCGGCAAAAACAGCGTCTTCGCCTAACAATTCTTCAATTCTTAACAGTTGATTATACTTTGCCAACCTCTCCGATCTCGAAAGAGACCCTGTTTTCAACTGTGCGGTTTCATATGCTACTGAAAAATCGGCTATGGTGGTATCCTCGGTTTCACCTGACCTGTGAGAAACAACAGTAGTATAACCGTTTAATTTAGCCATTTTAACCGTATTCACGGTTTCGGTTAGGGTTCCTATTTGGTTAAGTTTTATTAAAATAGAATTTGCTATTCCCTTGTCAATTCCCTCTTTAAGAATTTCAGGATTGGTAACGAAGATATCGTCACCGACAAGCTGAATTTTAGCACCTAATCTATCGGTCATAAGCTTCCATCCGTCCCAATCGGATTCTGCAAGTCCATCTTCTATTGAACAAATAGGATACTTTTCAATCCATTTATCATAAAGATCTACCATTTGTTCCGAAGAAAAAACATCACCCGTAGAATCAAGGTGGTATTTACCATCTTTGTAAAATTCGCTTGCTGCAGGATCAAGTGCTATGTAAACGTCCTCGCCGGGGGTGTAACCTGCTTTCTCAATAGCCTCAACGATTAGCATTAATGCTTCTTCATTAGATTTTAAATCAGGGGCAAACCCCCCTTCGTCCCCTACCGCTGTAGAATATCCCTTTGCTTTTAAAACCTTTTTCAAAGTGTGGAAAACTTCGGCACCGTATCTTAATGCCTCCGAAAATAAAGGAGCACCTGCAGGAACAATCATAAACTCCTGGACATCTACTCTGTTATCCGCATGTACCCCTCCGTTTAAAACATTCATCATAGGAACTGGTAATAATCTTGCTTGAGCCCCACCTAAATATTTAAACAGAGGTAGTTCGCTGTATTCTGCAGCAGCCTTTGCACATGCAAGAGATACTCCTAAAATCGCATTTGCTCCTAACCTGCTTTTATTTTTTGTCCCGTCAAGTTCAATCATTAATTGGTCTATTAAAACCTGTTCTCTGCAATCTAATCCGATTAATTCTGGTGCGATAACCTCTTCAACGTTTTGTACCGCTTTCAATACTCCTTTCCCTCCGAATCTTTCTTTGTCTCCGTCTCTCAGTTCCACGGCTTCTCGTGTTCCTGTTGACGCACCTGACGGGATGGCAGCTCTTCCTATAATCCCGTATTCTAATATGACATCAACTTCTATAGTCGGATTTCCCCTGGAATCAAGTATTTCCCTTGCTATAATATCTTCAATATACGGCATTTGACACCTCCTAAATATTTCCTATTAATTATAGTTTAATAAAATGCTTTAATCAATTGAGTGTTTACTATTAAATGGTCGTGAAATCTATAATAATTTTTCTTTGAGGGAATAAATCTCAACTTAACACTGCTTAAAACTATAAAACTTTTTCCGTTATATATGTCTTTAGGTAATCCTCCTTTGTTAATGGCTGGCAACATCAACTTGCCTGATAACATATAATTATTTATTGTTAGTATGTTAATAGAGACGGGAGCAAGATTTTTTAAAGCCCTTACCCTTTCGTTTTTTACCCCTTTGAATTCCGACATTGAATGTGCAAACAGAATCTGGTTCATGTTTACGGTGTAATCTCTATCTTCAAAAGTGAGGGTTTTCTCCAGTTGCAATGTCTCGTCAAGTATAAAATCAAGAGGAACTTCTTTTTCCTCTTCTTCTTCTGTAAAGATTACACTGTTTTCTTCTTCCTCTTCGTTTAAATTTTCTTTAACAAAGATCATTTGAATACCTTCTTGAATTGATAAGAAAATACTATTTCCCATTTTTCTTTTATTAGCGGAATAGTTCATTAGATCTATTAGCCTTAAGTTTCCTATCCCGCTATCACTAACAAATCCGTCAATAATTGTATTATCCAATAAATAAAACCTTGCTTTTTGCATTGTCCACCTCTTAAATTATTTTATATATAAATTATAAGGGTAATTTCTTAAAAAAACCATATTTATAATTTACTTTTTAAAAAAATAGTTTTAAATAATATTTTTTTTCTTTTTTTGGTGTAACATTTTAAATAGGGTTATAT
>JALWHA010000253.1 GCA_027038695.1 Acidobacteriota bacterium | reverse complement strand
ACGAAGTTGTATAAGTTGTCAATATTGTCAATTGTCTTTTTATTTATCTTTTTCATCATAAAGCAATTATACAATAAAACAAAAAAGGGGGGAAATTTTTTTAAACCTGAAATAGGTTGGTTAGATACAAAAAAAGGGGGGCTTCCCCTCCTTTTAGCAATGTTAAATTATTTCTTTTTTGCAAGGTATGTTTTCTTGAACAAATCAAAGAATACTGTTAAAGCGCCTAAAATTATCAATGTGTCTGGAACAATCCTTGCCCACGACCATTGAATAACCGGCTCAATTGTTTCCCTTGATCTTGCGGTGTAGTAGCCTAATTCTTTAGCGATAGCCGTCTGGTGCAAGCCTATAACAAGGGTTGGAATGGCAAACAGAATAACGCCTATTGTTATCAGCCAGAAACCTATCTTACTTAATTTATCATCCCATTCAGTTCCATCAACAGCAGATTTTGACCTTGCCACTATGTAAAGGAATGCAATTGAGATATAACCGAATGCACCAAGAAGAGCAACATGGCCGTGAGGCATAATAAGGTATGTGCCGTGGGAATAGTAATTAACTATTGGAAGGTTTGCAACCATTCCTAAAAACCCTGCTCCAAGCCAGTTTAAAAATGCAGAGCCTGTGAGCCATAAGAAAGGAATGGTAAATGCAAAGGATTCACCTTTTTCCTTTGTATGCTTGTACTCTTTCCATGCTTCAACCATAAGCAATACAAGTGGAACAGGCTCAAGTGCCGAAAAAATACTGCCTATAGCAACCCAGTATTCTGAAAGTCCCTGCCACCAGTAATGGTGAGCAACGCCTAAAGTTCCTGATAACATTACAAGAACAAGTTCAAGGAGCATAATCCTTTCTGCTGATTTCCTTGAAACAAGCCCTAAGATAACCGCAAGGTATGCAAGAACGCCTGCTGCAAACAGTTCAAATGTTAATTCAACCCAGAGGTGAACAACCCACCACCTGTAATAATCATCAACAGTGAAGTTGGGGAAAATCTTGTGCAAAGGTGCCATTCCCGCCATGTATAAAGTTGCAATGCCGAATGCAGACCATATAATTGTGCCTACCATTACATTGTTTTCTTTGGCTTTTCTAATGGTTGAGAACACCATTAAGAACCACATAACAAGGCCGATAACGAGGCCAATATCCCAGACTCTTCCAAGGTTAAGGAATTCCCTTCCTTCATTACCGAGCCAGAACCAGACATCTCTCATATGACCTGTCGCACCTAAATAAATGCCTATCAATCCACCTGCGCCAACCACAATCAAAGCAAGCCACAAAACATCAACAAGCCATGGGAATTTTAAGTCTTCCTTGCCAACGAGAGGGGCTATAAACATTCCCCCGACAAGCCAGCCTATTGCAACCCAGACAATTGCAATGTTTATGTGCAATGCCCTCATTACATTAAATGGGAGAATTGACTGGTCAACAACGAAAGCCTTTGCTGGCTCAGTGTAAATGTGTGCAATGTATCCCCCTAAAAATACCTGAATTACAAAAAACAAAGCAACAAGGGGAATGTATTTAAAGAGTTTTCTCTGGGAAGGATACAATGAGATTAGTTTAAGCGGTTCTTCTAAATCGTTGTCTTCTTTTTTAAGTAAATGTTCGTACACAAGATAGAGTATAAATATGGTCAATGTCCACAGCGCTAATAACTGGAATAGTGACCAGATTATTGACGGCCATGTAACATCCTGGTCAATTAAAGGCTCATGAGGCCAGTTGTTTGTGTAAGTGATGTTTTTCCCCGCCCTATAACAGGTTGCAGCCAATTGCCCCCAGTCAAAGAATGCGGCTATCTTTTCCGCTTCTTCCTTTTTTATTACCCCTCCGGGGAAAGCGAGTTTTTTGTTTCCGTTAACAAGAAAGTTTACAATGTAGTCCCTGTTTGCTTTAAATGCCGCCGCCGACGCTTCAGTATAGATTGTTTTATCTTTGGAGAGTTTTGTATTTCTGATATCCTGAATTACCAGTGCTTTAACCGCACCTAATTCTTCCGGGGAAAGTTCATCTTTAGTTTTCCCGAATTTGTTTTTTGCATAGTAGTCATAAAGGAAAGATATCCTTCTGTGCATTAATTCAGTCGGGAAATCAGGACCTAAATACGCTCCCATACCAAGCATGGTGCCGTAATCCATTAAGTCAAATTCCTGAAAATAAGCCTTTCCCTGCACTATGTCGTCGTATGTGTAAAGCACCTCGTTATTTGCTGATACAACCTTTTTGGGAAGTGGTGGCACTTCTTTAACCATACTTGCGGTGAAGCCTATTAATGCAACCACCATAACAATTGTTATGAACCAGAAAGCGGTGAAAAGATACTTTTTCTCAAGCATCTTATCAATAAATCCTCTCATATGACCTCCCGTTATTTTTACCCGCATTGCGGGGGATTAATTAATTATTATTTTAAAGTAAAAAATAAAAGAGAATTTGATTTAAATCAAAAAACTTATAAATTATTACAATTTTGTAATAATTACTTTTACTTTTAAAATAAAGCTTACTTTTCTAAAAATAAATACATTTGTTATAATTCTTCTAAGAAAGGGGAAAATATGGAGTTAGGTATTGTTGTCGGGAAATTATGGAGCACTGTTAAGAATAAGCCTCTTGAAGGAAAGAGGGTTTTAGCAATTAGAAGAATTGACAAAAATTTTAAGCCTTATGGAGAGGCTTTTTTTGCCCTTGA
>JALWHA010000252.1:989-8458 GCA_027038695.1 Acidobacteriota bacterium | reverse complement strand
CAAGAATAAGGGGAACTTATTATTTAATATTAATTTATCAATGAGTAACAAAGGAGTTTTAATTGTATAAAAGTTTTTTAATAATAATTACATATATATTTTTTCAAAGTCAGCTTATAATAACTATTTAGTAATCTGCTTGGCTGCAGTAGTCTTTTTGGAAAATTTATTGTAATATAAAATGGAAAAATGTATAAGGGAGTTAATTATTAAACCGAAAACATTGTTTTTAGTATTGTTAATTTTAAATTTAATAGTTGTTTCTGTTCAAATAAAAGATGAGAAAGGTACTTATGTGGTTGAAAAAGTCGTTACTTCTGTAACTTTACCTTTTCTTGAATTTGCAAAAAAAACCTCAAATTTTGTGGTTAATTCGTTTTACACCTATGTATATAACGTAAACGCACAGAAAAAATACTATAAATTGGTTAAGGAGATGAGAACTTTAAAGGCTGAAAGGCTCATGTGCAATATGCTAAAAGAGGAGAATAAAAGGTTGAGGGGTTTGCTTTTGATGAAGTATAGCGAAGATTATCAATTTATTGGAACAAAAGTGATAGACAGTATGGCTTTTTCGGGAGCAAACATAATAACAATTGACAAAGGGGCGAGGTCCGGTGTGAAAGAAAACTCAGCGGTTGTTGACGAAAACGGAATTGTGGGAAGGGTCTGGAAAGTGTTTCCCAACCAGAGCCAGGTGCAATTGATCTCTGATAATTCAAGCGGAGTAGGGGTAATAATACCTGAAAGACAGGTCGGCGGAATACTGTCGGGGGCAGGTAATCTTTATTACGCAAAACTTAAATATATTCCGAAAGATGTGGAAATTAAAAAATGTGATATGGTGTATACTTCAGGAACGGACGGCATCTATCCCCCTGATCTTTTTGTCGGTACGGTTGAATCGGTAACAAAAGAAAGGGATTTCTTTTTAAATATCAAAGTGAAATTTGCCGCAAAACTTTCAGTATTACGTAATCTTATTGTTATAGTCCAAGAGGATAAAAAACATGAGTAAATCATTACTAACCGTTAGTAAAGAAATTTTGTACTACACAACTGTAATATTGGTTATTGTATTTGTTCAGTTTGTATTTCTAAATATAATGCCTAATACAATTAACGAAGTTGATGTTTTCTTAATTGTTTCTGCTATATACATTTTAAGGAAGGATTATAAAATTGCATTCCCCTTTTTGTTTTTTGCAATGTTTATTGATGAAATAGTTTTTCCTATTGCAAAAATAATAGGGGTTAAAGCCTTATCTGCCTTGCTAATCAGTTATATTTTTTACCTTATTTTTAAAAAAATGGTTTTAAAGGGTTGGTTGTTTTGTCTTACTGTGGCTATATATTCTCTATTTGTTTTTATTTTAACAAAAATATTTCTGGCATTTCTTAATTATTCAGATCTGATATTTAATTACCTTAATTATATCTTTTTATTTGTTAACACTTTTTTGTTTACATGTGTTTTAAGGAAAAAAATTAATGTGGAGTGAAAGAAACCCCCTGGTAAATTTTAGGATAGTATTCTTTTACGTTATCGTAATTTCAGTGTTTTCCGTACTTTTTGTAAGGTATTGGTATTTACAGGTTGTTAAAGGAGACTATTACTATAAAGCGTCTAAAGAAAATACATTAAGAGTACTTCCTTTAGTTGCAAAAAGAGGGGAAATATATGCTTTGTCAGGGGAAAAAATAGCGACCTATAAACCGGCTTTTAATATAATGCTTGACAGAAACAGGTTTAAAAGGAAACATATTAAAAAAATAGCGAAGTTTTTAAAGATTAAAGAGAGTGAATTGAAAAAAAGGATAAGAAAGTACTCTAATATTCCTCGTTATATACCTATCGCTATCAAAGAAAACGTATCAATGGAATTTTTGGCTTATTTTGAGGCAAGGAAATCTGATTATCCTGAATTATTTGTAGATATTGAACCTTTGAGATATTACCCTTACAAAGATCTTTTGTCTCATGTTTTAGGTTACATAGGAGAGCCTTCTATTAAAGAGTTAAAAAAATTAGGGGAGTATACCTTTATCGGTAAAGCCGGTATTGAAAAGGAATATGACGAAATACTGAGAGGTAAAAACGGGTTAAAGAGACTTATTGTTGATTCAGGAAACAGGTTAAAAGAAGAAAAAATAGTTCGGCAGCCTGAAGACGGGAAAAACATTACCTTATCGATAATCCTTCCTTTGCAGGATTTAATAAAGAAGTCTTTAGGGACATATAAGGGCTGTGTCATTGTTAATAATGTAAATACCGGAGAAATATATGCGCTATATTCTAACCCGTCTTTTGACCCTAATGTGTTTTCTTCAAGGTTTGAAAGAAAAAAATGGAAAAAATTAATAAACGGGCAGGGTAATCCTCTCTTAAACAGGGCTATTAGAGGTAGATACTCCCCGGGTTCAATATTTAAAATTGCTACGGCTCTGTCCGCCCTTGAAAAAGGTATTCCTCCAGGTACAGTGTTTTATTGTCCTGGTTATTTTAAATACAATGGTCTTGAGTTTAAATGCTGGTATGAACCGGGTCACGGAAAGTTAAATATGTACGGAGGGATAGCACATTCATGCAATGTTTACTTTTATAATTTAGGATTAAAGGTCGGTATTGAAGGAATTGATAAAACCTGTTCAAAAATAGAACTTTGCGATAGAACAGGTATAGACATTCCAGGTGAAAAAAAAGGGTTGTTGCCTACTCCGGAATGGAAGAGGCTTGCAACCGGTCGTGCATGGTACCCGGGGGATACTATAAACATTTCCATAGGGCAGGGGTATTTGCTTGTTACCCCCATTGAGGTTGCGCGGTTTATCTCGTTTATTGCCAACGAAGGGAAATTAATTACACCTCATTTTTTAGTTTCTCCCGAAACATCTTTTACGGTTAAAAATATAGATGTAGATCAGGCTTATCTGAAAATTCTGAAAAAAGCCATGAGAAAAGTAGTGACTTCGGGAACTGCGGTGAGGTTGTCTTTCATAGACATAAAAATAGCAGGGAAAACAGGTACTGCACAGACGATTTCAGGAGGAAAAGGTAAGCAGAACAACTCCTGGTTTTCAGGTTTTGCACCGTACGAAAACCCTCAAATATGTGTAACCGTGATTGCTGAGAGAGGCGGGCATAGTACAGATATAGCCGTTCCGGTTGCAGGAAAGGTGTTTAAGTTTTACGGCAATAATAGGGAGTTATTTAAATGAAAAAAGAAATTGACTGGTTTTTGATTTTAGAGGTAGTAATTTTATCTACTTTAGGCTATATAACTCTAAGTTCCGCTGTCATGACGGTGAAAGGCGGAGATATCATCTTAAAAAAGCAGTTTATATTTCTCTCAATAGGCTTTACCCTTGCTTTATTTTTTTATTTTATTGATTATAGGAAACTTTTAGATTTTGTCCCTTTTTTGTACCTTGCTTCTCTTTTGTTGCTAATTGTTACTCTTGTAATAGGTAAAATTGTTCACGGTTCCAGGTCATGGATAAATTTGGGATTTTTTATGCTGCAACCCTCTGAGCCCTCAAAGTTAATTGCGATATTAACAATAGGTTATATAATTAAAATTGATAAATCTTCCTATCTTACCTTTACAGTTGCCTTTAAAATAACTGCGTTTGTGGGATTAATTTGTCTGTTGATTTTAATTCAGCCGGATTTTGGTACCGCTTCTATATACCTTGTAATGTTGGCCGTTGTTCTCTTTGTTCTGGGTTTGGATAAAAAAATAGTTATATTTTTAATTATTTTTGCCATATTGAGCGGAATATTTGCATGGAAGTATGTTTTTAAACCATATCAGAGAGAAAGGGTACTTACCGTAATTAACCCTGAGAGAGACCCGTTAGGTGCAGGTTATCAGGTTATTCAATCAAAAATAGCGGTAGGTTCGGGAAGGATATTCGGTAAGGGATACAAGAAGGGAACTCAAAGTAAATTAAGGTATCTGCCTGAGCCTCATACCGATTTCATTTTTGCGGTATTTTCCGAAGAATTCGGGTTTATGGGAGTTGCTACGGTATTGACAGTCTATATGTTGATGCTTTTAAGAATAATAAATATATCAAGGCTTTCATTAGACAGAGAAGGTATGATTATGGCCATAGGTGTTGCCGCTATATTTTTCTATCAAGGGGTGGTTTCTATGGGAATGGTTGTAGGTTTGATCCCTACAACAGGTATTCCGTTACCTTTTTTCTCATACGGAGGTTCGGGAACCGTAACTTACTTCTCAATGATAGGCCTGGTTTTAAATATATACCGAAAAAGGTTTTCTATAATTTAAGCGAGATAATGGGTAAATGGTATGGATAGGTTGTCCCGACCTGATATAGGTTGACAGATAAAAGTAAAATCAGGAGGGAAAATGAAAAAGGCTTCTATTCGCTACAGTGAAACATTCAAAATGCATGTGGTTAAATAAATTGAAGAGGGAAGACTCAATTCACTACGGGAAGTAAAGGGAAAATATGGTATAAAAGGAGAAGTTACAATCAAGCGTTGGCTAAAAAAACACGGCAAAGAACACTTATTGCTGAAAAAGGTCAGGATAGAAATGCAGGATTAACAAGACAAAATCAAGAAATTAAAAAAAATTAAGCAACTTGAAAAAGCCATTGTGGATGCTTAAGGTTAAGTGAAGTAATTAATCAGGTTTACTTTGAAGTACTATGCGAGCAGGTAGGGACAAGCAGAAGCATCATGCTACAAAATCTGTAAAATAAAATAATTGCGTTCAAGGAAGAAGTATAAGGCAACTGCATCTGTACATTGTCCCATACTTAAAAAAGTGAATACAACTCAACAATTTTTAATTAATAATGCTGCTGAAGAAAATGGGTTATGTAGTAATGGACAATGTCGTTGCCGTAGAGGTAGGTTATGATTGTTCCTATTGAGAGAAAGCAGCCGAAGGGGATTTCGTATTGCCTGCCTTTTTTAAGCACATAGATTATGAAAAGCCCTACAATTGTGCCTATTATGGAGCCAATCATTAAGGCTAAAAAAGCCTGTTTGCCTAAAAATGTGCCCATCAGTGCAAGCATTTTAACGTCCCCCATACCCATTCCTTCAATCCCCTTTATTTTCAGGTAGATGTATGCAAGAAGGAATAATAGCCCTGCTCCGATTACTCCTACGACAAGGGATTCAACAAAGCCTCTGTCAGGGGAAAAGTATGCAAATATCAATCCGATAGGTATAAATCCCAGTGTGATTTCGTCAGGCAGAATCCTTTCATCTAAATCGGTGAAGAACAGGATAAGCATTATTGAGGCTAAAACAATAAATTCAAGCGCTTTTAAATTTACTCCGAATTTGTAAACCCCGAAAACAAATATTAAGCCTGTCAAAAATTCAATAAAGAAATATCTGAATGATATCTTTGCCCCGCAGTATGCGCACTTTCCCCTTAAATAAAGCCAGCTGAAAAGGGGTATATTGTAATACCATGGGATTGGCTTATTGCAGTTAGGACAGAATGAGCGGGGTTTTATTACTGACAACTCTTTAGGCAGCCTGTAAATGCATACATTGAAGAATGAGCCGAACATTGTGCCTAAAACAAATACAAAGAAAAGCCCCAATTTTGTCTGGATAAGGATTTCAAGATAGTTTAAAAAACTCATTTATTACCTCTCTTTTTAAAGTGATACTGTGTCCTGATACTCGCCGAAAACCTCTCTTAAAACATCTGCCATTTCCCCTAATGTGCAGTAAGCCCTGACGCAGTCAAGTATGTACGGCATAAGGTTGTCACTTCCCATTGCAGCCTTTTTCAATTTTTCAAGCCTGTCTTTTACAAGGGTGTTATCCCTTTTTCCCTTTAGTTTTTTCAACTTTTCAACCTGCCTTTTTTCAATCTCTTCGTTTATCTTTAAGATTTCCAGATCCTTTTTGTCTTCTTCAATTGTAAATTTGTTAACCCCTACAACAATCTGTTCCCCGCTTTCAACAGCCTTCTGGTAATTGTATGCGCTTTCCGCAATTTCCCTTTGAACATACCCGCTTTCAATTGCTTTAAGCATTCCCCCCATTTTGTCTATTTTCTCTATATACTCAAAGGCCCTTTTCTCAATCTCATTTGTCAGGCTTTCAATATAGTATGAGCCTGCAAGAGGGTCAACGTTGTCTCCAACCCCGCTTTCGTAAGCGATTATCTGCTGTGTCCTTAAAGCAATTCTAACAGATTTTTCTGTCGGCAAAGCAAGTGCTTCGTCCATTGAGTTTGTATGCAAACTCTGAGTTCCCCCTAAAACCGCCGCAAGTGCCTGCAGGGTAACCCTTACAATGTTGTTTTCAGGCTGTTGCGCAGTCAATGTGCTTCCCCCAGTCTGGGTGTGAAACCTTAGCATCAGGGATTTGGGGTTTTTTGCATTAAACCTTTCTTTCATTATCTTTGCCCACATCCTTCTTGCAGCCCTGAACTTTGCTATCTCTTCAAGAAAGTTGTTGTGTGCGTTGAAGAAAAAGGAAAGCCTCGGTGCAAACTTGTCAACATCAAGCCCAGCCTTAATTGCCTCTTCAACATAGGCTATACCGTCGGCAAGGGTGAAGGCAATTTCCTGAACGGCGGTTGAGCCTGCTTCCCTTATGTGGTATCCGCTTATTGAGATGGTGTTCCATTTGGGCACATGGTTTGAGCAAAACTCAAATATGTTTGAAATTATCCTTAAAGAAGGCTCCGGGGGGTAAATGTATGTCCCTCTCGCAATGTATTCTTTTAAAATGTCGTTTTGAATTGTTCCAGAAACCCTGTCAAATGATACGTCCTGCTTTTCCGCAACAATTAAGTACATTGCAAGAAGGAATGATGCCGTTGCGTTAATTGTCATTGAGGTTGAAACCTTATCAAGGGGTATGCCGTCAAAGAGTATTTCCATATCCTTCAAAGAGTCAATGGCAACTCCCACTTTCCCCACTTCCCCCTTTGCCATAACATTGTCGGAATCATATCCTATTTGAGTGGGAAGGTCAAAGGCGACAGACAGGCCCATAGTCCCCTGCTCAAGAAGGTATTTGTATCTTTTGTTTGACTCTTCCGCCGTTGCAAAGCCTGCATATTGCCTCATGGTCCAGAACCTTGAGCGGTACATTGTAGGCTGGACCCCTCTTGTAAAGGGGTATTCTCCCGGGAAAGACAGATCCCTTGCATAATCAAGGTTTTCTATGTCTTCGGGAGTGTAAATTCTCTTTATCTCAATCCCTGAAGATGTTTCAAACTTTTCTTTTCTTTCGGGAAACCTTTGTGTTGCTTTTTTAACCTTTTCTTCATAACTCTTTTTCGATTCATTGTAATCTGCCATATCCCCCTCCGAATGCTTTTTAATCTATTATAAAAAAAAATCCCCCCGATTTATACATCGGAGGGAAAATTTAAGGGTATTTTTCTAAAAATTATAATGTCTGAATTACGGTTAAAACCCCTGTGTCAACAATATCCTGCCAGGAGCAGCCC
>JALWHA010000252.1:0-979 GCA_027038695.1 Acidobacteriota bacterium | reverse complement strand
GGCTTGTTTAATCCCTGCAAAACAGGGCCAATTGCAGCTGCGTTTCCTATTCTCTGGGTTAATTTGTAGCCTATGTTTCCCGCATCTAAATCAGGGAATACAAGTACATTGGCATTTCCCGCAACAGGGGAGCCGGGCGCTTTTTTCTTGCCGACAGAATCCACAATTGCGGCGTCTGCCTGTAATTCCCCGTCAACAACAATGTCCGGCCTTCTTGTTTTAATGTATTCAAGCGCTTCCCTTACCTTATCAACATCAGGGTGGTTTGCGCTTCCCTTTGTTGAAAAGGAGAGAAGGGCAACTTTAGGTTCTACTTCAAGGAATTTTTTGCAATTATCGGCCGTATCAATTGCAATCTCTGCAAGTTGAATTGGGGTTGGGTTTGGCACAATTGCGCAGTCTGCAAAAAGCATTGCCCCGTCAACACCGAATGCAGGGTTTTGAGTAATTATAAGAAAGAAAGAAGAAACGGTTTTGCTTCCCGGTTTTGTGCCAATGATGTGGAGTGCAGCCCTTACAGTATGGGCTGTAGTATTTAATGCACCTGCAACAGAACCTTCTGCTTTTCCGTCTTCAACCATCATTGCCCCGAAAAAGAGTGGGTCTTTCATTATCTCTTCTGCCTCTTCCTTTGTAATGCCCTTGGCTTTCCTTTTTTGGTAATAAAACTCCACATACTTATCAAAAAAATCCGCTTTCAGGTGGTCCAATACCTCAAAGTTCATCTCTATTCCCAACTCTTCGCACCTTTTTGAAATCCCTTCAGGGTTTCCAAGAACAATTGGCTTAAAAACCCCTTCTTTTACTGCGGCATTTGCCGCTTTTAATGTCCTGTCGTCTGTCCCTTCGGGAAGGACTATTGTTTTTCCCGCCTTTCTCGCTCTTTCCTTAAACCTTTCCATTAAACTCATATTTTCCCCCTAAAAACAGGTGATGGTATAAGACCACACGCTAATTTTGCATTGTTTTTTTCTTAAAA
>JALWHA010000251.1 GCA_027038695.1 Acidobacteriota bacterium | reverse complement strand
TGGCAATTGCGGTGGATAAAGGGTTTAAGCCTTATGCTTTGAGTTTTGATTACGGCCAGAGGCATAAAATAGAATTAGACAGGGCAAAATCTCTGGCTAAAAAGTACAATGCTGTTCATTTTATTTTTCCGCTATCATTGAACATTATAGGTGGCTCTGCCTTAACCGATAAAACAATAGATGTGCCTGATGTGCCTGTTGAAAAAATAGGGGAAGGCATTCCAATTACCTATGTCCCGGCAAGAAATACAATGTTTTTATCCATCGCGGCGGGGTTTTGCGAGGTTAACGATATAGAAGACATCTTTATAGGGGTAAATGCACTTGATTACAGCGGTTACCCTGATTGTAGGCCTGAGTTTATAAAGACTATGGAAAAGGCAATTACTCTCGGGACAAAGTATTCCGATATGGGAAAGAGTTTTAAAATCCATACCCCTTTGATTGATTTGAAAAAATCTGAAATAATAAAATTAGGTATGGAATTGGGGGTTGATTACTCTCTAACCAACAGTTGCTACAATCCCGATTCTCAAGGAAACCCTTGCGGGAAATGTGATTCCTGTAAATTAAGGCTAAAAGGGTTTAAAGAGGCAGGTTACAAAGACCCGCTGAATTACCCTGAGGGGGCTGAAATATGAAAAAACTTTTAATGCTATGTGCCTTACTTTTAATTTTTGTTTCCTGTGTTTCAAAACCTGAAACAGTTTATAAAAAGCAACAGGGAACAAAATTCCAGTGGTATCATTCCGATGTTTCAAAGGATATTCCGGAAGATAAAGAAATAGTGAAAATAATAAAGCCGTATAAAGAACAACTTTATAAAGAAATGAATACTGTGATAGGCTATGCAGAGGTTGACCTTGTTAAGGCTAAGCCTGAATCAACACTCGGCAATTTTGTCTCAGATGTTATTTACGAGACCGCCAAACACTTTGACAAAGAGGTTGATTGTGCAATTACAAATAGCGGCGGGTTGAGGTCTCCCATATACAAAGGAGAGATAAAAGTTAAAGATGCTTTTAATTTAATGCCTTTTCAAAACAGGATTGTTATCTTGAAATTTTCAGGCAAAGACTTTCTTGAACTTATAAGGGAGATTGTTGAAAATAAGGGTGAGCCTGTTTCAAACTTAACAATTACGGTTACCGACGGTTTGATTGACGCTTATGTTAATGGGAAGCAGGTAGAGGATTATAAAACCTACAAAGTAGCAACAATTGACTATCTTTACAAAGGGGGCGGAAGTATGCCTGCAATGCAAAAGGGGGAATTGGTTAAGGATACAAAGGTTTTGTTAAGGGAAGCAATCATTGAATACATTAAAAAGCATAAAAACATCAACGAAAAGATAGAAGGAAGGATAGTGTTGCAATGATGGACAGAAGGGATTTCATAAAAACGGTATTCTTTTTAGGAGCAACAACCGCATTTGCAGGGCCTGATTACCTTTTTAATAAAAAGTCTGTTATCCACATATTCCATACTAACGATGTTCACTCTCACATAGAGCCTTTTCCTTTAACCGACAAAAGGTTTCCAGGTATGGGGGGCTATGCAAAAAGGCAGACAATGTTAAAAAAATTCAGGAAAAAGTATGGCAATATTTTGTTGTTTGATGCTGGAGATGTGTTTCAGGGCACTCCTTATTTCAATTACTATGAAGGCAAATTGGATTATGAATTGATGAGTAAGTTAGGATACAATGCCGCTACTTTGGGAAACCACGACTTTGACAACGGAACCGATAAATTGGCGGAAGCAATGAAATATGCTGATTTTTCAATTGTATCTTCTAACTTAAACATTACTCACCCTATTTTAAGAAAAAAGGTTAAGCCTTATGAAATCTATGTCAGAAAAGGCAAAAAGATAGGGGTGTTCGGATTAACTGTTGATTTTAAAGGGCTTGTTACCGAAGACAACCACAAGGGGGTTGAGTATGTTGACCCTGTAAGTGTTTCAAAAAAGATGGTTAAGTTTTTGAAAAAAGAAAAAGGTTGCGATATTGTAATATGCCTGTCTCATTTAGGGGTAAACGCATACAAAACGGATATAGGAGATGTTGAATTGGCTGAGCAGGTATCGGGAATTGATATAATTATAGGCGGTCATTCCCATACATTTTTAGATGGCGGGTTGAATGTTGTTTCAAAAGACGGGTGGAATACCTTGATTACTCAGGTTGGTTTTGCCGGTGTGTGGCTTGGGCATATTGTTATTGATTTTGATAACCTATCAAAGAAAAAGAATATTCTTGCAGGGAAGTATAAAATCTAATGATAGTGTTGGGAATAGAAACCTCCTGCGACGATACCTCGGTTGCTCTCGTGGAAGACGGGAAAGAGGTGTTGTCAAGTATAGTTTCCTCGCAAATAAAGGTGCATGCCCCTTACGGAGGGGTTGTCCCCGAACTTGCGTCAAGAGAGCATATAAAAAACATACCTGTTGTTTATCAACAAGCGCTGAAAGAAGCGGGAATAACCTTAAAGGACATAGATTTGATCGGAGTAACCGTTGGCCCCGGGCTTTTAGGCGCACTTTTAGTCGGAGTTTCTTTTGCGAAAGGTTTATCTTTTGCCTCAGGTATCCCTTTTGTGCCTTTAAACCATATAGAGTGCCATATTCAAAGTGCTTTTATAGAGTATGGAGATAAAATCCAATTGCCTGCAATGGCATTTGTCGTTTCAGGGGGACATACCCATCTATTTTATTTAAATGAAAAAAAGGAAATCAAACTGCTTGCAAAAACAAGAGACGACGCTGTGGGAGAGGCTTTTGACAAGTTTGCCAAAATGCTAAACCTGGGATACCCTGGTGGCCCTATAATTGACAAACTTGCACAGAAAGGCAACCCCACTTATAAACTGCCTATACCCAAAATGAGTGACGGTAGTGACGATATGAGTTTTTCAGGAATAAAAACCTTTCTTTTAAGGACAATTGAAAAAGAGGGCGATTCCTTAAATGTTGAAAACCTTGCGGCGAGTTTCCAAAAAACGGTTGCAGATATCTTAATAGGAAAAGTTAAGAAATTTTTGAAAGATTTACCGGCAGAATCGATACTTTTAACTGGCGGGGTTTCAGCAAATTCTTATTTAAGAAAACGGTTTAAAGAAGAATTTGAAGATAAGTTTTTTGTTCCCTCGCCTAAATTTTCCACAGACAATGCAGCCATGGTTGCCTCGCTGGCATTTGAAAGACAAAATCATTTAGGAAAACTACATCAAGAGTGTTTTCCCACTTTGTTTTTTTAAGTTTTTTTCTTAAAAAACATACTACCCCCTTGGAATCAATAACTTATGTAGTGCAAAAAAATTGTATTTTTTTGAAAAAAGTATTGACTCGGCTTGTTTTTGAGGTGTAAAATGACAACAAATCGTCAATGGTTTTTTGATATTTGCATTTTTGGGATATTGGTTATTAGAAATGATAAGTAAAAAAAGAGGGGTTGGACGTTGATGTTATTAAAAAACACAAGAGTAAAAAATAAGTCAATTAAAAATATTAATTTTCTATTAACAATCTTTTGGGAGGGCGCATGAAGCGAGCATTTGTTTTTCTGACCGGGCTATTTTTTGTAGTAACCTCATTTGCTGGTGTTTTACACCTTCAGTTAGGTGATATAAACACCAATCAGGTTAAAAACATTAAGAAGGTAAAAGCGAGAAGCGGAAATGATTTTTTCATTAATGCTTACCCTGCTAATGAGCAAAGGCTGTATATCGTTCAATTTAAAACTCCTATTACTACTGAAATTAAGAGAGCGCTAGAAAATAAGGGGATAAGGGTATTTGATTATATCCCCGATAATGCATTTGTTGTTTGGGCAAACAAAAAGCAGATGGATACCTTAAACCTCTCGTCAATAGACTATAAGGGGATTTTTCAGCCGGCTTACAGAATTCAACCTGATTTAATGCATATTGTTAGGTCTAACTCTTTTGTAAAAGTGAAAATTGATTTTTTCCCTGTCATTTCTAAAAATGAGGCTGAGTTCGCTCTGGTTGATACCGGTGCTTTAATTAAAAAGGCGGATTCTTCTAATTGGCAGCATGCGTTAATTGCTGATGTTCCCGCTAATATGCTTCCTGTGATTTCCTCAATTCCTGGGGTAAAATGGGTTGAAAAATATATTGCTCCAAAGGCTTATTCTGTTGAGATGCCGGATGTGGCTATTGTGGATAAAAAGGCGTTGGATAGAGCAAAGAACCACCAGGCTTCTGATATTATGGATGTTACTCCAGTATGGGATGCTGGGTATGATGGTCATACTCAGATTGCAGCTGTTTGCGATACCGGACTTGATGTGGGAAATAAGGATTCAATCCACAGAGATTTCTTTCAGGATTTAAATGGCGACGGTCATAATGACAAGATAGTTGCAGCTTATGCTTTGGGAAGAACAAATGATTGGAGTGACGACCAGGGCCACGGTACTCATACAACCGGTTCTGTTTTGGGAAATGGTGCCAAGAGTAATGGTCAATTTAAAGGTATGGCTTATAATGCAAGGCTTGTTATGCAATCTGTTCTTGATTCAAGAGGTGGCTTGGGCGGCCTTCCGTCAGATTTAAATGATCTTTTCCAGCAGGCGTATGACGATGGAGCAAGGGTTCATTCCAATTCGTGGGGTGCCCCTGTTGCTGGACGGTATGATTCTTCGTCTCAGCAGGTTGACCAGTTTACCTGGAACCATAAAGATATGGTTATTACTATTTCAGCGGGTAATGCAGGAACAGATGCAGACAGAGATGGTGTTATTGATATGGATTCTTTAGGTTCGCCGGCTACTGCTAAGAACGCTATAACGGTTGGTGCAACTGAAAGTGATATTAACGCTACCACATACACCTGGGGACAGGGATGGCCTGACAATTTCCCCGCAGATCCTATTAAGAGTGATAACTTAAATGACAATAGAAACGGTATGGCTGCTTTTTCTTCAAGGGGACCATGTGACGACGGCAGGATTAAACCTGACATTTGTGCTCCTGGTACAATGATTATCTCCGTACGTTCTCAGGACCCGAATGCAGATACCGGATGGGGTGCATACAATGATTGGTATATTTACGAAGGCGGAACCTCAATGTCTAACCCGCTTACTGCAGGTTGTGCAGTTCTCACCAGAGAATTCTTTATCCAGCATGAGGGTATTACACCTTCTGCGGCATTAGTTAAAGCAACTTTATTAGACGGCGCTTACGATATCTATCCTGGTCAGTATGGAACCGGCCATGGGCAGGAAATACCTAATAGAAGGCCAAACAGTGTTGAAGGTTGGGGAAGGGTTGACCTGGCTAATTCTTTAATGCCGGCGGCACCTATGGCTTTAAGATATTATGATGAAACATCAGGTATCAATACTGGAGACGTCAAAACTTATACTGTTCAGGTAAACGATACTTCGGTTCCTTTCCATGTGACTCTGGTTTGGACGGATTATCCGGCATCAACATCATCAAGCAAGCAGCTGGTTAACGATCTTGATTTGACAGTGACAGATCCTGATGGGACAGTTCATTATCCGAATCATTTAGATGGCGCTGACAGAACTAATAATGTAGAAACTGTTGATTTTCAAAATCCGGTAAGTGGAACTTACACTATTAAGGTTAAGGGGTATAATATACCTTACGGACCGCAACCTTTTGCTATTGCTATGCATGGGGGTTTTGGTACAGCGCCTGATGACAATACCCCGCCGGTAATTTCAAATGTTCATTCTAATCCTTCATATAATAGTTGTGAAATCACCTGGACAACAGATGAAAATGCCTCAAGTGTAGTTGTTTACGGCACATCTTCTTCCAATCTTGACCAGCAAGCGGTTGAATCCGGTTATGTTACATCTCACAGTGTAACTATTAATAACCTGTCACCTGAAACAACCTATTATTTCAGGGTTAAATCAGCCGATCCTTCAAGTAATCAGAGCATAAGCGATGTTTATTCATTTACAACAACTTCTGAGCCTCAAATGCCTACTAATTTTAGTGATGATATGGAAAATGGAGACGGCAAATGGACCAGACACCCGGATGGTTCGACACCATGGACTATTGTTTCCACAAACTATGCACACTCTGGGTCTCATGCCTTCTTTAGTGCAGATGAAGGTTCTATTAAAAATGATACTATTGACACTTACGAAATTGATTTAAGAGACGCGTCAACAGCAACTTTAAGCTTTTATCATACTTATTATCTTGAAAGCGGATATGATGGTGCTGTTATTGAAATTTCTACTGATGGCGGATCAACGTTTACTGATTTAGGCAGTCACATTACGCAAGGTGGTTATAATGGCACTATCTCTACAAACTATCAATCTCCTATTGCTGGTAGAAGCGCCTGGACAGGTGGGACTATTGGAACAATGACTCAGGTTGTTGTTGATCTATCATCTTATGTGGGGCATACTGTGATTATTAGGTTCAGGTTAGCCTGTGATACCTCGGTTAATAAAACCGGTTGGTATGTTGACGATGTGGCTGTTTCAACATCAGGTTCAACACCGACACCCGCTCCGGCGGTTGACAGTTTCACGGCAAACCCGACGACGATTACTGAAGGGGACAGCACAACTTTAAGCTGGCAGACCACAAACGCAACAAGTGTAACCGTGAAAGATGGAAACGGAGCAACCGTGTACAGTGGTTCTTCAGTGGACGGTTCAACAAGTGTATCTCCGACAAGCACAACAACTTATACATTAACCGCAATCGGCGACGGCGGAACAGCAACTGCTTCGGTAACGGTAACGGTTAATGCCGCACCGACACCCGCTCCGACGGTTGATAGTTTCACGGCGAACCCGACGACGATTACTGAAGGGGACAGCACAACTTTAAGCTGGCAGACCACAAACGCAACAAGTGTAACCGTGAAAGATGGAAACGGAGCAATCGTGTACAGTGGTTCTTCAGTGGACGGTTCAACAAGTGTATCTCCGACAAGCACAACAACTTATACATTAACTGCAACTGGAGATGGGGGAACTGCAACTGCTTCAGTAACTGTGACGGTTAATCCGGCAGATAACAACGGTACGGTTGAGACAAGAACATTCTCTTCACCTGACGTTCCTAAAGATATTCCCGATAATGACCCGAACGGTGTAATTAGTACCATAAATATCGCTGACGGAACTAATATCCAGTCATTGTCAGTAAAGGTTGATATTACTCATACCTTTGTTGGCGATTTAACTCTTTATCTTATAGGTCCAGACGGAAGTACAGTTATTTTAAGGCAGAATACAGGGGACTCTGCAGACGACATTCACGAATCTTACAATGTTACTGCTTTTAACGGAAAGAGTGCAGTGGGCACCTGGAAGCTAAAGGTTGTTGATAATGCTGAATACGATACAGGCAGAATTGATGGATGGAGTCTCACCATTAAAGCAACTTATTCTTCAGATAACCATACTCCTACTGAGCATACTTACGTTAGTGCAGATACACCGATTTCGGTTCCCGATAATGACCCTAACGGTATTGAGTCTTCAATCTATGTTCCCGATTCGGCAACCGTCACCGAATTGAAGGTTACTGTGGATATTACACATACCTATATCGGTGACTTAATTGTAACCCTTGTTGCACCCAATGGTGCTACTGCAACCTTGAGCAATAGAGAGGGTAGTTCTGATGACAATATTCACAAAACCTGGACTATAACCGCTGATAACGGGATTGATATTCACGGAACATGGAAACTAAAGGTCTCTGATAATGCTCAGTATGATACAGGAACATTGGACGATTGGAAGTTGCAGATTACTTTCTGAGAATATTAACTAAATGGAAATTTTGGGGGTGAGTTTTCTCACCCCTTTTTTATTTTTTTGATAGAATTGTACTATGAAAAATATTGCGAGTTTTTTAAAAGAGTTTCGTCTTAAAAAGGGCCTATCGGAAGACGATTTGCTAAAAAAAACAAGTTTAACAAAATCGGTAATTTTTCTAATTGAGAAGGGAGATTTTGAAAGTTTAGGTGCTGACTTTTATGTAAAAAGTTTTTTAAGACAATACTGCAATGTTATTGGGCTTACTGAGCGGGAGTCGGCGGAAATTGTAAATAAAGTAGTTGCCGGAATCGGCAAAAACAAAAATTCTTTTGTTTCTAATAACGAAAATAAAAGAAAACCCTTTGTGGCGGTTTTGTTGTTCTTGTTTATTATAGCGGTGTTTTTTTTCTTTTTCCTCAATAGATATAATTCAACTGAGAATATCAATGCCTTGAAAATTACTAAATTGTCAGTGAATGAAAAATCTTTTGTGAACGATAAGGGAAAATCCAAAGAAATTTTAAGAGAAAGTAAAAGAGTTGGCCAGGAGAGGAAACTGAGTACTAAAAAAGAGGCTAAAAAAATAGAGGCTGATACAAAGCCTGATGAACAGTTTAAAGATAATAACAATGAATTGGAATCTTTGACGGGCGAAAATAAAGTAGTAAAAAAAATTACAGAAATTCCCTCATATTCTATTTA
>JALWHA010000250.1 GCA_027038695.1 Acidobacteriota bacterium | reverse complement strand
AATAAGGGGTTATAGCCTATGGAACTTGAAAAAGATTATTTTTTTCAGAAAAAATACATTGAAAACATTGAGTCTTTGCAAGATTTGAAGGGTTCCGCTTTGGTTGTTTCCGAATATAAGGGAAATGACGAAGTGGTTATGTTTTTCAAGGAAAAGGGCTTTGAGGTAACCAATATCTCCAATCAGGATTTTATGTCCCTTGAAAAAGGGGGATATAATGTTATGGTTGCCGAAAACCTCTTTAACAAGGTGAAACTTGACAACCTGCCTGAATACCTTAAAAAAGCGGCTTCAATTATTGAAAAAGGCGGGGTATTGATAACCTTTTTTCTTTCCGAAAAGGATTGTGAAAAAGAGGATATTGAATTTGTAAACAACAGGGATCTGGAAACTTCCTTTGACGACTTATTTAAAATTCAGCACATAAGAACCATGATGGACGGGACAAGGAAGGTTATTGCAGAGAAAAAATGAAGGTATTGATAAATACCCTTCATCCCATAGATGTCTGGCATATCCCTGAAAAATACGCTTTTAAACTTAAAGAAGACTTTCCCGAAATAGAGGTTGTGTACCTTAAAACAAAAGACAACCTTTTGAAAGAGATTAAAGACACAGATATATACTTCGGCTGGTTTCCGGGGCGGGAGGCTTTAAGTCACGCTAAAAAGTTAAAGTGGGTTCATACTCCGCAAATTGGGGTGGGAAGGTTTTTGTCTGTTGAAGGCTTTGTTGACAAAGTGTTGCTTACAAATGCAAGGCCTGTTGGGAGAAGGCAGATAGGTGAGTTTGCTGTATCCCTTTTTTTAGGCTTGCATTTTGGACACAATCTGATTGTAAAAAATTACCTTGAAAAAAAATGGGCAAGAAAAGAGATAGGAGATTTCTTTTTAAGCAAAAACAGAAAGCCTTTAAAAGAAATGGTTGCGGTTGTCTTTGGTTATGGGGGAATAGGGAACACTATTGCGGAAATACTGAATTGCCTTGTTAAGGAAGTTTTAATTGTTAAAAGGCAAAAGGAGAATATTCCTTTTAAGGTTTATACCTTAAATGAATGGCATGATTATTTGACTGAAAGTGATGTTGTTTTTGTTGCTATTCCGGCAGATAACACTTCAAAGCATTTTATTGATTTGGAAAAGATTGAGACTTTTAAGAATTTCCCTTACATTATAAATGTAGGCAGGGGGAAGGTGGTAAAAGAAGAGGATATTGCCAGAGGGTTGAAAGAGGGTAAAATTAGCGGATATGCTGCCGATGTTTGCGAGGTTGAGCCTCCTGAAGAGGATTTTCCCCTCTGGGGTTTTGACAATGTCATTATTTCCCCTCATATTTCGGCTTTAGAGCCACAATTTTGGGACAAGTATTTTGGTTTTTTTGAGGAAAACTTAAAGAGGTTTTTAAAGGGGGAGAAGTTAGAGAGCCTTGTAAATGATTGATGTTTCTTACCTTAATTCTTACAAAAACATTCCAGGAAGGAAAAACACTTTTTTAAAAATATTGGCAAGGGTTTACTTTTTTTTCTTCAGGTGGAAGGTAAATGGGGAAATTCCCGATGTTAAAAAGGGAATTGTCCTTGTTGCACCTCACACCTCAAACTGGGATTTTGTTCACCTTTTGTTTTTCTCTTTTCTTGTTGAGGTTAAGGTTAGTTGGTTTGGGAAGCATACAATTTTCAGGAAACCCTTTGACAGATTATTTAAGTATTTCGCCGGAATTCCCATTGACAGGTCTAAACACCATAGTTTTGTTGAAAAGATGATAGAAGAGTTTGAGAAAAGGGATAAATTTATACTTGCCCTATCCCCTGAGGGGACAAGGAGCCCTGTGAAAAACTGGAAAAGCGGTTTTTACTTTATTGCTAAAAGGCTAAAAATACCTGTTGTGCTTTTAGGTCTGGATTACAAAGATAAAACCATAAACTTTCTTCCCCCTATTTACTTTGATGATAATGTCTCAAAGGAAGAGGCTATTGAAAAGGTTAAAAAACTTTTCTCAAGGTTTAATGCAAAACACCCTGAAAAGTTTGTTTATTAAAGGTTAAAATATTGCCTGCACTCATTTTCCCATTCTTTTGCTACTGAATAGCACTCTTCAGGGATAACTATCCCTTCCATTTTTTTCAGTGTTTCTTTTTTGTTTTTCAGGTAATTTATTAGGAAAATCAATTCACCTTCAAGTTTGATTGCGGAAAAAAAGTAAAAGTTTTTAAGTTTTTTTTCTCTTTTTCTCTCTTTTTCAAGTTGCTTTGCCTTTAAGTCAAAGTACTGCAAAGCAAAGTCTTCCCCATTTTTTACAACAAATTCCCTCTCTTTTTCCGAAAGCCTCTGCATAATTTCGTCAATTATTTTGTATAAGTTGTCTGTTTTTTGCTTTTCCTCGTCTATAACCGTTAAACCTTTAAAATCGTTTCTCACAAATTTGTAAACAAAGTAAAAGGTAAAAATTAGAAAACCTGTGATAACCGCTAAATTTACATACATAGTTTCTCCTTAACTTTTGTTTCAACATAGATGTTTTTTACTTCAGGAAATTTTTGGGTTATGTTTTTTTCACAAATCTCTATTATTTCCCTGATTTCTTCCGCTGTTTTGTCTTCTTCAAACACAACTTCTAATGCAGCAAGCAACGAATTTTCCCCTAAAACCATAGATTTGAAATCTGCAATTCCCTTAACCCCCTCTTTTCCTAAAAAGCATTGTTTTATTAAATTTTCAATCTCTTTGGGGA
>JALWHA010000249.1 GCA_027038695.1 Acidobacteriota bacterium | reverse complement strand
ATGGGCACATAGCTCAGTGGGAGAGCACTTCCTTGACGCGGAAGGGGTCGGAGGTTCGATCCCTCCTGTGCCCACCATTTTTTTATCAGGAGATGAAACATGGCAAAGATAAAGATTACGCTGCCTGACGGAAATGTTGTAGAAGTTGAGAAGGGTTCTACTCCCCTTGACGTTGCTCAGTCAATTTCCGAAGGGCTTGCAAGAAGCACAGTTGCGGCGAAGTTTAACGATAGGCTGATAGACGCATATACTCCCTTGAATGAGGACGGGGCTATTGAGTTAATTACCGAAAGAAGCGGAGATATTGCACTTGATGTTTTAAGGCATTCAACAGCCCATTTAATGGCACAGGCAGTTAAAAGGCTTTTCCCCGATGTGAAAGTAACTATAGGGCCTACAATTGAAAGCGGTTTTTACTACGACTTTGACAAAAAGGACGGATTTTCCCCTGAAGACCTTGAGAAGATTGAAGAGGAGATGAAAAAGATCGTTAAGGAAAAACTTGAAATTAGAAGGGAAGAAATTTCACGGGAAGAAGCGGTAAGGATGTTTAAAGAGATGGGGGAAGATTACAAAGTTGAGTTAATTGAAGAATTGCCTGAAGGGGAAGCAATAAGCATATACAAACAGGGGGAATTTGTTGACTTATGCAGAGGCCCCCATGTTCCCAACACCTCTTTTTTAAAGGTTTTTAAACTCCTTTCCGTTGCAGGCGCATACTGGAGGGGAGACGAAAAAAACGCTATGCTTCAAAGGATTTACGGCACCGCTTTCTTTAAGAAGAAGGATTTGAAAGATCACCTTAACATGCTTGAAGAGGCGAAAAAGAGAGACCATAGAAAGTTAGGCAAAGAGTTGGAGTTGTTTGCTTTTGAAGAAATAGTAGGCGGAGGCCTTGTTTTCTGGTACCCCAACGGGGCAATAGTTAGAAAGCAGATAGAAGACTTTATGTACAAAGAGTTGGTTAAAAGAGGGTATCAGTGGGTTATTTCCCCGCATATAGCAAAATCGGATCTATGGAAAACTTCAGGGCATTACTACTACTACAAAGAGAATATGTACAACTTTGAGATAGACAATGAAGAGTTTATTGTAAAGCCTATGAACTGCCCGTTCCATGTGATGATTTACAAATCAAAGAAGAGAAGTTACAGGGAATTGCCTATAAGGTATGCTGAAAACGGCACGGTTTACAGGTATGAGAAGTCAGGCACATTGCACGGGCTTTTAAGGGTGAGAGGCTTTACCCAGGACGACGCGCATATAATCTGCACCCCCGAGCAGGTTCATGAAGAGATTGAGAAGTTAATAGACCTTGCACTTTACATTTACAAGGTATTTGGATTTGAAAAGTACAAGTTTGAGTTGTCCGTCAGGGATATGAGCAAGAAAGACAAGTATGCGGGAAGCGACGAAGAGTGGGAAATGGCTGAAGATTCCCTTATTAAGGCTCTTGAAAAGAAAGGTCTTGAGTTTGAGAGAATGGAAGGGGAAGCTGTTTTTTACGGGCCTAAAATTGATGTTAAACTCTTTGACTGTTTAAACAGAAAGTGGCAGACAACAACCATTCAGTTTGACTTTAACCTTCCGAGAAGGTTTGGTATGACATACAAGGGCTCTGACGGGGAAGAGCATACCCCCTTTATGATTCACAGGGCTATATTCGGCTCATGGGAAAGGTTCTTCGGCATGCTGATTGAGCATTACGCAGGCGCTTTCCCAATGTGGCTTGCTCCGGTTCAGGCTGTTATTATACCCATTACAAAGGACAACAACGAGTACGCCGAAAAGGTTTACGATAGGCTTGCCCATTTAGGTTTCAGGGTTAAACTTGACGACAGAAATGAGAAGATGGGTTACAAGATAAGGGAAGCACAGATGCAGAAAATCCCCTATATGCTTATTATAGGCAAGAATGAAGCGGAAAACGGCACCGTTTCCTTAAGGGTTAGAGGCAAAGGGGATGTGGGAGAGATATCCGTTGACGAACTTGTTGTGAAAATGGAAGGTTTGACAAAATCAATGGCTATAGAATTAACTTGACAATGTGCTTGTTTTTGGTTTATATTTAATAGCCGATTTTTTATATAGGAGGTGTATTTATTAGTAGCAAAGGTAAATCCGGAAAAAGTAAAGGTGTAAGGGTTAACGAAGCGATCAGGGGAGGCCGTTTAAGGGTTATTGCCGACGACGGTACTCAACTTGGGATTTTGTCAGCGGAAGAAGCGCTGGCGGCAGCCGAGGCAAGGGGATTAGACCTTGTTGAAGTGGCTCCCGATGCTGATCCACCTGTTTGCCGAATAATGGATTATGGGAAGTATCTGTATACCGAGCAGAAGAGAATGCAGGCTGCTAAGAAAAAGCAGAAAAAGATTGTTGTTAAAGAGATGAAGTTCAGACCTAAGATTGACGAACACGACTATAACTTTAAAAAGAATCACATAATCAGATTTCTCAAAAACGGCGACAGAGTGAAGGTAACCATCAGGTTCAGAGGCAGGGAGTTAGCGCATAAGAACAAAGGTTTTGAGATCCTTGCAAGGCTGAAAGAGGATCTGGAGGAGATCGGTTATCCGGAAGGGAAGCCGACATTTGACGGTATTAACATGGTTCAGGTTTTTATGCCGCACAATTCAAAATCAAAATAATCGGGAGGAATCATGCCAAAGTTGAAAACTCACAGAGGGGCAGCAAAGAGGTTTAAAATAAGCGGAAAAGGCAAGGTTATAAC
>JALWHA010000248.1:535-2736 GCA_027038695.1 Acidobacteriota bacterium | reverse complement strand
CAAAGGAAATACAATTAGGCTCAATGGAAAGGTTCAAGTCAGTTGTAAAAGACTTGTTTGACAATGTAGACATAGAATCTACCGATTACATTTACTACCACTCCACAACATCGGTAATAGCCATAGAGGTAAGCGGAGATTTAGACAGAACCTTTATGTTCTCATTAATTGGCAAGGAATAACATAATTAAAACAAACTTCCATAAGATTTTACTTCAGCCGGCCTTAAACAGGCCGGTTTTTTTGTAATAAATTTAATATTCGCGAAAACAAAAATTAGAAAGATATCAAAAGAAATTTATTGTGATATAATCCAAAAGACAAATTTTTTCAGGAGGATTTAATGAAAAAGTATTTAGTTTTTATTTTTATGATGTTATTAACCACCTTAAGTTTTGCCGGATTTAAAGAAGACTACAACAACCTTATGCAAAACCTGCAGCAACAACAGAAAACCATAAAATCAAGAGACGCTTATCAGAAATTTTTAGACAATATGAAAAAACAAATGAAGGACTTGATTGCAAAATACGACGTTAATAAAATGACTGATGAAGAAAAACTTATTGCGGCTCAACTTTACAACTCAATAAACGACGGCAAGAAGGCACTCTCTGCCATTAAACAGATTAAAAAACCGAAAGCAATGGACCCTGACAAATTAAATCAGGCAAAAGCTATTGCTTATTTTGAATTGGACGATTTAAACAATACAACAAAATACCTTGATATGGTAAGCAAAACATCACCTGCCTATGCAAGAAACGCTTTTAACTTCGGTTACATGCTTATCGGCAAAGCAAAATATAAAGAAGCAATTCCTTTCTTAGAAAAGGCCGTCAATGCTCCGAAATTGGACCCGATGACAGCCTATTATGCTTACGACAGCCTCGTTGTCGCATATGAACAAACTAACAATGTTAAAAAAGCAAAAGAAGTAATTAACGCTGCGTTAAACAGCAAATTACTCCCTGAACAGATAAAAAAGAGAATGAAACCAAAATTGGTACAGTTAGACACAATAGGCCAACCTGCTCCGGATTTTACAGGAGTTGCTAACTGGATCAACACTAAAGGAGTCAAACTTGCAGACTTAAAAGGAAAAGTAGTGGTTTTAGACTTTTTTGCACCCTGGTGTCCTCCCTGCAGAATGGCAATGCCTTATCTTGAAAAACTTTACAAACAGTATAAAGACAAAGGCCTTATGATAATCAGCATATCCTCTTTTTACGGGACATTTTCAGACGGAAAACAGAGAATTCCTAATCTTAAACCTGAAGAAGAGTTAACACATATTCAAAATTTCTTAAAAGAGAGAAATATTGAATATCCTGTAGCAATTTTAAAAGATAAGGCTCTTTACAAAGCATACGATGTAAGCGGGATCCCGCACTTTGTAGTAATTGGCAAAGACGGGAAAATCTCAAAGGTATTTGTAGGCTTTTCCGGAGACAACGACCCGCTGGTTAATTACATCAAGTCATTGCTTAAATAAAAAAAATAAATTAAAATTAAACAAAATTGGAGAGAGGGGGAGAGAAACTCCCCCTTTTTCTATTTAAAAAAAGGAGGGCAAATGTTTGAAACAAAAGTAACAAAAGCCTTAGGAATTAAATACCCTATCATTCAGGGCGGAATGATGTGGCTATCAAAAGCAGAGTTAGCTTCCGCTGTATCAAATGCCGGGGGGCTCGGGATAATTACCGCACTTTCCTTTGATAAGCCTGAAAAATTGGCTGAAGAAATAGATAGATGCAAAGATATGACAGATAAGCCTTTCGGGGTAAACATAACATTCCTTCCTACTCTAAGGCCCGTAAACTACGAGGCTTACATTGATGTTATTATTGACAAAGGAATTAAAATAATGGAAACTGCAGGGAGAAACCCCGAACCATATATGAAAAAATTGAAAGAGGCAGGAATTACGGTTATACATAAATGTACATCGGTAAGACACGCAAAAAAAGCGGAAGCAATCGGCTGTGATTTTGTCAGCATTGACGGGTTTGAGTGTGCGGGACACCCGGGAGAAGACGATGTTACTTCCTTAATCCTTATCCCGAGAGCGGTTGACGAATTAAATATACCCGTAATTGCGTCAGGGGGATTCGGAGACGCAAGGGGATTTTTAGCAGCCTTATCTCTTGGTGCAGAAGGGGTAAATATGGGAACAAGGTTTGTCGCAACAAAAGAAGCAC
>JALWHA010000248.1:0-525 GCA_027038695.1 Acidobacteriota bacterium | reverse complement strand
AAACAGACACTATTTTAGTTGAGAGAAGTTTAAAAAACACATTAAGGGCTTTAAAAAACAGACATGCTTTAAAGATAAAAGAAATGGAAGAAAACGGCGCTACCCTTGAAGAACTTGCACCGTTACTCAGCGGGTTGAGAGGGTTAAAGGCATTACAAACAGGGGAAATGGAAGACGCACTTATTGCTTGCGGTCAGGTTGTGGGATTAATTAAAGACATTCCCACAGTTAAAGAGTTGATTGACGGAATTATTGCAGAGGCTGAAAATATTTTAAAAGAAAGAATGTGCAGGTTTATATAACCATAATAAAACAAAAGAGAAATTAAAGCGGCTACAAAAAGCCGCTTTTTTTATTGACAAAAATAATTTTTGCAATTATATTTTAGTTAGTAAATATTTGAGTAATTCAATAATTGAATTGCTAAAGGAAAAATTGATATGGAAAAACCTTTTGCCACAATGAGCATTTTAAATAAATAAATCCACCTGACACACAAATATATTTAAAAAAAATCGCAAAAAA
>JALWHA010000247.1 GCA_027038695.1 Acidobacteriota bacterium | reverse complement strand
GTGTGCCAATACTGGAATGATGCCGTTTTCAAAGAGGAAACTCACCGCTTCAGGGGTTGTGAGTTTCTCTTTCGGCACAAAGGCAAGCCCGTCGTTTCCTATGTATTTTGAAAACGCTTCGTTTGTGTCTTTTACAAAGCCTTTTTTCACCATTAAGGCTGCAAAGTGAGGCCTTCCGATTAGTTTCCCGTTTGCCTCTTTTTCAAGTTCTTCCCAAGAAATTTCAAAGCCTAACTCTTTCAGCCTTGCGATAAGTTTTATGTTTCTAACCTTTCTTGCATCCTGAAGGAAGTTGAGTTTTTCCATAACATCCTTTTTTTCTGGGTCTATGAAGTATCCAAGAACATGGATTTCAGGGTATCCCTCAAAAAGGGAACTTATCTCAATCCCCGCAATTGTTTCAATCCCCTGCTTTTCCCCTTCTTCAAGAAACTCCTTTACTCCCCCTGCAGTGTCGTGGTCTGTTAATGCTATTGCCGATAATCCCTTCTCTTTTGCCAATTTTACAAGTTCAGAAGGGGTAAAAGTGCCGTCTGATACCGTTGAGTGCATGTGCAAATCTATCAATTTTCTCATTATCTTCTCCTAAAGTCTAAAGATATTCTCTTTCTTTATTCCATCAAATGCGTTTCTTGTGTCAAGTATTGCCTTACCGTTTTCCGCAATTTCCTCAATGTTAAATGCAGTGTGGTTTGTAATCATTATAATTAAGTCAAAAAGCGAGATGTTTTCAGGCTTCAACTCAACAGAGGTATACATTTCCCCCTCAAAGAAGAGTTTTGAATGAAACGGGTCTGAGTAATTTACTATTGCATTGTATGAGTTTAAGAGTTTGATTATGTCAAATGCAGGGGATTCCCTTAAATCGCTTACATCTTTTTTGTAAGTAATGCCTAAAATCAGAATCTTTGCCCTGTTTAAAGCCTTTCCAAACTGGTTTAAAATCCTTATTGTTTTTTCAACCACAAAGCGAGGCATATTTGCGTTTATGTCTGACGCTAATTCTATAAACCTGTTGTAAAAGCCCACCGTTTTGCCTTTCCAGAGTAAATATTCAGGGTCTAACGGTATGCAATGCCCGCCTATGCCGGGGCCGGGGTAAAAGGGCATAAAGCCGTAAGGCTTTGTTGAGGCTGCCTTTATTACATTCCAGATATTTATCCCCATTCTATCGCACATTAAAGTTAATTCGTTTACAAGTGCTATATTTACAGCCCTGAATGTGTTTTCAAGCAACTTTGCCATTTCTGCTTCTTCAAGTGTCTCAACCTTAACGATTTTGTCAATAATCTTGCTGTAAAGCATACTGGCCGCTTTTAAGCAGTTTTCAGAGTATCCCCCTAAAATCTTTGGTGTATTTTCAATTGAATAGTGCTTATTTCCCGGGTCAACCCTTTCTGGGGAGAATGCGACGAACACCTCTTCCCCTGCTTTCATTCCCTTTTTTGTCAATTCTTCAACTATAAACTCTCTTGTTGTGCCGGGATAGGTGGTTGACTCAAGCACAATCAAAAAAGGCTTTTGTTTTAAATTTTTCAAAGTGTTTTCAACAGCATGCTTAACATAGGATAAATCAGGGTTTTTTGATTTTGACAAAGGGGTGGGGACGGTTATGCTCACTGCGTCTAACTTTGAAATAACCGAATACGATGTTGAAACCTTAAACTGTCCGCTTGAAATAAATTTTTTAACATCATCTGAAGACACATCCTGAACATAGGATATACCGTCGTTGAGCATTTCAACCTTTATCTCGCTTATGTCTATACCGTAAACCTTGTATCCCTTTTTTAAAAATGCCATAGCAAGGGGTAATCCCACATAGCCTAAACCAATAACGCCTATTTTAAGGCTTTTGTCTTCAATCTTTTTCAAAAAACTATCAAGCATTTTTTTCTCCAAAAAGTGCGTATTCAATATCTTTTCTTTCCTTGAACCTGTTTATTATATCCCTTAAATGCTCAGACAGGCAATCCTTTTCCCTGTCAAGCATATGGTAAAACTCTTCCCTTGTGATTAAGTCTTCCTCTTTTTTGATAAAAGACGACACAAAAGCACTCCACTTGTTTAAAAGAAAAACAGCAGGGGAAAGTATTTTTGATAGAATTTGAATAATCTTTGAAACTGTAAGGGAAATCGGGGTTGCAAACCTTGAGTAAACTGTTTTGGGAATAATTTCACCGAAAAGCATCATAATCGGGATAATAAAGAAAACGCCAATGGCTTTATACTGAGGCAGGTGTTGAAGAATGAACAGTGTTCCAAAAAAAGATGCTGTTGCTGCCGAAAGGTTTGTGCCTATTAAACATACAGTGAGAAAGTTTATAGGGTTTTTCTTTAAATTTAGCACAAGTTCTGCACTTTTGTTTCCGCTTTGTGCAAGGGTTAAGAGTTTTCCATTGTCTGAAGAGACAATTGCTATCTCGCTTCCTGAAAAAAAGCCTTCTGATAACACGGCAATGATAAAAATTACAATCTCACTCATTTATTTTCTCCACCTTCAACTTTGTAATAAAGTTGTGTTTTACTTCCAGCACCTTAAACTTAAATTGATTGTCTGAGACCTCTTCCCCAACTTCAGGCAACCTTGAAAAAAGGTTAAAGACATAGCCGTTAATGGTTTTAAACTTGTTTTGATTAAGCCTTGTGTCAAAGTGGTATTCAAAGAGTGAAACAGGCATCTCGCCGCTTATTACATTGTCTTCATAAACATACTCTTCAATTTCGGTAAAAGTAAAGTATTCA
>JALWHA010000246.1 GCA_027038695.1 Acidobacteriota bacterium | reverse complement strand
CCTGTTTCACCTCAAGAACTTGAAGCAATACACTCTGGTAAATACATAGAAGCGGTTGAACTTGCTTTAAAGGGAAAGGTTATTGAGGATATTGAAAAATTCGGCTTAAACACCGCAGACAACCCTGTTATAAAGGGGATGGGAGAAGGTGCAAGGTGGATGTGCGCAGGAACATTGCTTGCCGCCAAATCGGTTGCAGAAGGGAAAACAAAAAGGGCATTAAACTTAGGCGGGGGGCTTCACCACGCAAAGAAAAACACAGCATCAGGCTTTTGCCTTTACAACGACATAGCATTTGCTTTAAAGTATTTAACTAACAAAGGGTTTCACATACTATACCTTGACATTGACGCACACCACGGAGACGGGGTGCAGCAAGCCTTTTACAATAACGATAAGGTTATGACAATATCCATACATGAATCTGGAGAATACCTCTTTCCCGGAAGCGGATGGCTTTATGAAATAGGCGAAGGAATGGGAAGGGCAACATCAATAAACCTGCCGATTGAGCCATTCACCGAAGGGGAGAATTACCTTCAACTCTTAGAGAAAATATTAACCCCCGCAATTCAATGGTATAAACCACAGATTATATTTGTTCAGGCAGGGGCGGATGCACACTTTTCAGACCCATTAGCAGATTTAATGCTAACAACTTATGACTTTGAGAAAATATTTAGAAAAATTCTGAACTTTGCAGATAAATACACAGAAGGAAGAATAATCTTCACATTAGGCGGGGGATACAATTTCTTTGCCTCTGCAAGGATATGGTCAATCTTAAGCCTTTTGATTTCAGAAAATCAAATCCCCGAAGATATTCCCGAAAATGTACTAAATAAATGGGAAGAATATTTAAATAAAAAAATCTCAAATAAATTACACGACCCCGAAACCCCGTTTGAACCTATACCGAGGAAAAAAGAGATAGAAGAAACAAACAACGACAGAGTACAGATACTTTTGGACTCTCTCGCAAGGTATTGGTGGTATTGACTTGTTTAATAATCTTGTTTTTTGAATATTTATTGTTTTTTGCACCTGTTTTTTTGTAACCTTATTTAAAAATACAAATTCTAATTATAAGAAAAGGGGAGGTGCTATGGAACGGTTTGATTTCATAATAGCTGGGGGCGGCCCGGCATCAAGGATTTTAAATAAGTATATTCATTTTTTCCATAAAGGGGTAAAAACGGCGGTTATCAGAGAAGAAGAGAGAATAGTTAACCACTGCGGAACACCGTATATTGTTGAAGGCGAAATACCGTGGCAAAAAGGGTTGATAAAAGAAGAGATAGTTACCCGATGGGGTACCCCGATTATCGTTGACAAAGTAATAGACGGAGACCCCGAAGAAAAATACGTATTAACCGAGAAAGGGAATAAATATTACTACGATAAATTGATATTTGCCACGGGAACAGACCAGGTTATCCCCGATATACCGGGAAGTAATTTAAAAAACATCTTAAAGGTTAGAAAAACGGTTGACCTGAAAGTAACAATGGAAATCCTAAAAGGGATAAATGACATTGTAGTTTTGGGAGCGGGATATATAGGATTAGAATTTGCGGTTGCTTTAAAAAATATGGGGAAAAACATTACCGTCATAGAACTAATGCCTCATATTTTAGGCGGAAGAAATGACGAAAAGATAATTCAAATGTTAGAAGAGCATATAAAAGAATCGGGAATTAAACTATTGACGGGAAGAAAAGCGATTAAATTTTTAGGCAATGAAAAGGTTGAAGGTATTGAACTGGATAACGGGGAAAAGATTAAAACCGATGCTGTTCTTTCAGCCGTAGGGGTCAGGCCGCTTGTTGATTATGCTGAGAAATTCGGATTAAAAACATCAAAACACGGCATTGTGGTGAACGAATTCTTTGAAACAGGGGTTAAAGATATTTACGCAATTGGTGATTGCATTGAAACAAAGCACTTTCTTACAGGCAATCCGTATCCCGGTAAATTAGGCTCAAATGCGGGGCAGATGGCGAGGCTATTAGGCCTTAACTTTGCAGGTATAAAGAAGCCTTATGAGGGAGTGATAAACGCTACCGTTACAAAGGTAGGAGAAATAGCAATAGGAAGTGCGGGACTGACGGAAAAAGACGCAATAGACTCGGGATTTGAAGTTCTTGCCGGATACGGGGAATCAACCTGTATGTACGCAAATATGCCGAACCACAGAAAGGTTTTTGTAAAAGTGATCTATAGAAAAGACAACCTGCAATTTATAGGTGCGGAACTTGTAGGTAAATTTAACCCCGCAGGCTTTATTGAAACGGCTACCCAGTTGATTTTAATGAAAGCAAACCTTTACGATGTTATAGGCTACCATTACTCGTCACATCCGGAATTAACCCCGAAAACATCCCACCCTTACTTTGCCTTTACGTCGGAAGATGTTTTAAAAAAATTAATCTCCGAAAAGAAAATTCCTTAACCTACCGCGACAAGGTTTTTATATATGCCGGGTTCTACATGGCCCGGCCTTTTTTATTTCACATAAACCGTTTTGTAAATCTTATTGCCTGCCAGATCAGACAATTCGAGAACGTATTTGCCTTTTTTAACTTTTCCTTCGTAAAAAAGCCACTTTCTATCTATATCGTATTCAAGCCTATACTCTTTATCCTCGCCTTTAAAAACTATTGAAGCCTCGTCAATCCCTTTCCCCTCATCGCTAACCTTAATTACAAATTTACCGTCATAATAAAAAGGCTTGCTCCTTATTTCAGGAGGAACTTTATCAATAAAAACCCCTATTAAACCCACTTTGTAATAATCGGCCGAAATTGAAGAGTTATCCCCCTTCTCGTCTCCTATAAAAATCCACCGTTTTCTAAACCTATTGTAAAAATAAATCCCGTAATGTTTGTCAATATTTTTAAGAAAAAAAGTGTACTTTACCTTTTTCACAAATTCATTCTCCCTTTCAATTTTAAAGAAAGTATCGGGAACAGGTATTAAATAATCTTTAAAATCGTTAACTTTTGAGATTTTAAGCAGCCTTTTCTCTCTGTTTACTCCCGATATTCCCAAATTGAGATTAGCATATTTAAAAATCCTAAACATATTGTCGTACGGAAAGACGGCATAGTTATTAAAAGAAAGCATTTTGTCAACATTTTTCGCAAAAATAACCTTCCCCTCTTTTACAACGGACAAAGGAGTAAAAACCGAAGGCTCCCCTTCAAATTTACCGTAAATAAAATTCCCTTTTAAGACCGAAGTATTGCCGCGGAAATCAGAAACAACTACTTTTAAGGTATTTAACCCTTTTTTAAAACAATATTTCCCCCGCATATTAGAAACACTTAAATTGCAACCTTTGATCTTAAACAGGTTATAAACATATACTGTCGGAGACAAGGAAGTAGATTCAAAATCGTAAACACAACATGACTCTTTATAATTATTAAATGAAAAAGTAACCGGGTTATAAGAATAAACAGGCTTGTCGTTTAAGAAAAAATCTATTGATTTTAGGCTTACCCTACCTCGCCCTGCCGTATCGTAAGCATTTAAAGCAAAAACAACATTGCCTGATACCTGAAACTTTTTCAAAAAAAAGGCTCCCTTTCCCTTTTTAAAAGCCCTTAAATAAACCTCGTCTTTATTTCCGTTTACAGAAGAAAAGGAATCTTCCGGAATAACCTTCAACCCGCAAATAACGGGATAAGAATTATCAAAATTAACGTCAAAACCGTACTTTGAAGCGTCAATAGGATTGTTGTTATAATCCCTCAACTCAAAGTGTAAATGAGGAAGCCCCGCTCCCGACTCTCCGCTGTACCCGATAATTTCATTTTTTTTCACCTTAATTTTTTTATCCTCAAGAACAATTAAACCAGGATATTCGCTTTTTCTTAACCTTTTATACTTTTCCGCTATCTTCTGAACGGTTTTATTAAACCCTTTTAAATGGCCGTAAACCGATATAATCTTTTTTTTAGGATGCTTAACGTAAATAACGTTCCCGTAACCCCTTTTTTTCACCTTAATCATATAAACGTAACCGTCGTCAAAACACCTGACAGGTAAACCTGTTTTCCCTTTTGTAGATAAGTCAAAACCTGCGTGCAAATGGTTAAACCTGTACTCGCAAAAAGTCCCTGTTATTCCGTTGTTTTTATAAAGAGGCCAAAACGACAATAACGCTATTAAAATGATATGCTTCATAACCCCAGCCTTGCAAGTTTATTCAAAAGTGTTTTATAGTTCATATTCAAATCTTTTGCAAGCGCAAGTTTGTTTCCTTTGTGTTTTTTTAAGTAAAATTCAAAAATTTTTCTTTCAAACTCGTAATTTATATCTTTGAATGTTTTATCCGGACTTAATTCAACGGCAATAATATCCCCTTCGGTTTCAAAGGAATTATCAAAAACCACCTTTTCCAAAATAACCCATTTCTCCATAAGGTTTTTTAACTCCCTGACATTACCCGCCCATTTTAATCTCTTTAAATTTTCTACAGATTCCGATTTAAGCGCCGTGTCCAAAAGTTTCCCGGTTGCTCCCGCCTTTTTCAAAAAATATTCGGCAAGAGCAGGGATATCCTCTACTCTCTCTCTTAACGGAGGTATATTGACGGTAAAAGTAGAAATCCTTCGGTATAACCCTTCGTTAAATTTTTTCTCCTCTACCAATTGTTTCAAGTTTTTATTTGTCGCAAACAAAAACCTAACATCAGCCTTTAAAAATTCCTCTCCACCTATCCTCTGATATTCACCGTTTTCAATTAGTCTTAATATCTTCGGCTGCAGATTTAAAGGCAAATCCCCTATCTCGTCAAAGAAAACCGTGCCCCCTTCCGCTATTTCTATTAAGCCTTTTTTGGAGGTTACCGCCCCCGTAAAAGAACCTTTTGAATAACCGAACAACTCTGATTCAAAAAGGCTTGCGGGAATAGCGGCAGAGTTAATAGGGACAAACAGATTTTCTTTTCTATCGGAATTTAAATGGATATACTTTGCAACAACCTCCTTCCCGCTTCCGCTTTCCCCGGAAATTAAGACAGGAACGTTAGCGGCGGCGTACTTTAACGCAATTGAAAGGGTATTCTTAAAAACACTGCTTTCCCCGATAATCTGAAATTCGGCGTTTTCTTTTCCAATTATTCTCTTCATAGATATACTTTTTTCAGCCTTTTTAATCAAAACAGACAGCAAATTTAAATCAAGAGGTTTAGGTATAAAATCAAAAGCCCCCTTTTTCATAGCCTTAACCGCCGTGGGAATATCCCCGAAGGCAGTCATAATAATAACTTCGCTTTCAGGGCATTTTTCTTTTACAATATCTATGAAATCAAGACCGCTAATACCCGGAAGTTTCAAATCACACAACACTATATCCGGATAATGTATAAGGTTTTTCTCCCCCTCTTCGGCTGAAACGGAATCAAAAACATAGTATCTTTCACTTAAAAAATCCTTTAACATCTCCCTTAAAGCGTCTCTATCCTCAACAATCAATATCCTCGTCATAACCTGACTATCACCTCGCTGCCCCTGCCTTCTTCCGATTTAATCTCAATACTACCGTTGTGTTTTGCCATAACCTTTTCACATATAGCAAGGCCGAGCCCCGTACCCTCGCTTTTCGTAGTGAAAAACGGGACAAAAACCCTGGTTATCTCATCTTCGGGAATTCCCTTTCCGTTATCCTTTACTCTAAAAACAAAATTACCGTTAATATCTTTTTCAAAAAAAACCTCAACGGAAGGGGAATCCACCCCCCTGACACTTTCCATTGCGTTAATAATCAAATTGCCGAAACATTGCCTTAAAAGCAACCTATCCCCTTTAAATGTAATGTTTTCACCATTAACATAAAAATTCAAAAAATCTTTCCCTTCAAACAACCCCTTTAACTCCTCCGCAAAATCATTAACCCCGATTTCCTCGACATTCAACGTTAAAGGCTTGGCGTATAGAAGGAACTTGTTAACCACTTCATTTATATTTTCGCTTTCCTTTAAGATCTTCCCCGCGTACTTTTTAGACTTTGCGGTATCTTCTGAATTATCCCCAAGTATCATCTGAGCGTAACCCTTAACGGTGGATATGGCATTCTTAAACTCATGTGCCATATTGGCCGACATCTCACCTATATATTCAAGCCTGTTTTTTAATTCAAGTCTTTTCTTTGCGTTTTCCAATTCGGTTATATCATGGATCAACAAAAGAATTCCATCGGCATCCGCCAAAAAACGGATCTTTGAAACGCGAATAAGCAAGATCTTATCTTTTAAATTTAACTGTTTTTCAAAGGGATTAAAAAGCATGGAATAGTTAATTGAACGGACAAACTCCACAAATTCCGGGGGAAAACCTAACTCAACAATGGTTTTCCCGATATAATTGTCGCCTATAGAAAAAAGCTTTTGAAAAAAATCATTGCATTCCCTTAACTTTTTAAACTTATCAAAAACAGCAACCCCGACGGAAATATTATTCAAAACCGTGTTTTGAAACTGCTCTCTTCTTTTTACCTCTTCGGTTAAATTGTGCTGCTTTTCAAGTGCTGTTTTCAAATTCTGATAAAAAACATCGTCAGGTTCAACAACTCTCGTATTTTCAAATTCTTTTTTTAATTTTCTGACAATGGCGATAAATACTATCAAAAGCAGGCCTACGACTACAAGGCTGCCTATAACAAGCGTTTTTATCTTTTCATAATCCATAGCAAATTCTTACATATAAAAATAAAAAAAGGCAGGTTGCCCTGCCCTATGAATACAAAAACCTTTAATCAATTCCCAGCATCTCTTCCCTTAAATCGGGAAGCTGAGTTTTAGGGGATAAGAACACTGAAAAAACAAGTTTTTTAAAGTCAAGACCGGGAATAACTCCTTTTTCTTTACCGTTTAAAAGAACTTTGGTGCCTACTCCAGGAATATAAACAATATCCCATATATCGTCTTCATGAGTTTCAACGTTGAAACAGGAAAGAAACATCTTTATCTGTTTTACATACTTTGAATAATTTCCCCCTAACAGATGTTTAAAATCATCCTGCCAGCCGTCTGTCATCTGACTTGAAGATACGCCGTCATATATAAAGTGCATCCTTATAGCCATAGGTTTATCACTGTTAACTATTTCATTCCAATTTTGTGATTTCTGCGGAAGGTACAAAGCACCGGCATAGATCTTAAACCAGAATTTTTTTCTTAACCCCGCCCCGTTTAAAACCAGAACAGAATCCCCGAATTTTAAAGTATCCGGCAGGTTTTTACCCCCGATTTTCATAGAATAAGAAGGAAGCGCAAGTAAAATCCCTAAAATTAAAACCAAAAACTTTTTCATGTTAACCTCCAGAAAATTTAAACAGAATTATCATTAAAACTATACCATATTTTACAACGTCTAAAAATAGGAATTTTGTGAGTTATAACACCTAAAAAAGAGAAATGGTTGTTTTTAGGTTAAATTTAATAGATAATATAAATGTATAAGGAGTTGTTATGACTAAACAGATTGTTTTAGTGTTTTTGTTAGTTTCCGCGGTTGCATGCCTGAAGTTAGGAAATACAATCCCGCTTGAAGAAAAAGTAAACCTATTCTGGAAAGCCAGGGTTACGGGAATATATACCTTTAACTATCAGGGGAAAAAATTAAGGCTATACGACGATTTTTTGCCTGAGTCTTTAAAGAAAAAAATCTCCGAGAAGCAATTCTACTCACTTTTAAACTTCAAAGTATTGAAGTATTCCATAGATAACATCAAATACAACAAAGACAAAACCGAAGCAACAGTGGAGGTATCAATGACCATAAACTTTCAAGGCTACAAACTTGACGGGGTAATCGTCAAAAACAAATGGGTTAAGGAAAACGGAGACTGGAAGGTGTATCTAAAAAACAAATCAAACCCTTTTTATAATGATTAGGAGTCAAAATGAAAAGAATTTTCTTTCTGGCAATTATATTAATTTCCCTTAATTCTCTTTCAAAAACACTGACAATTGAGGCACACTACAAAGGCTTTTCCGGAAAAACTTTACAAAAGTATTGGACGGTTAAAACAGAAAACGAATGTGTAACATTCTTTTTAGACGGCAAATTAAAAGCAAAGATGTATATAAAAAACGGAAAGATAACAAAAATTGAAGAAATTAAGAAATTCGCCGGTAAAGAAAGGGTTTTTACTGTAACAAAGCCTGAATATATTAAATTGGAATTAAGATCCGGTTTTATCCCCTTTTCTTTTGTTTACGGATTAATAAACAAAAAAACAACAGATTTAAATTATCAAAATAAAAAGTTTAAACTTATAGAGGTAAAAGAACAATGAAAAAAATAATATTTATATTAATTTTATCAGTAATAGCTTCTATCAGTTTTGCACAAACCCAGGAAACGGTTGAAATAACTCCAAGACCGTGGAACGGTTACTGGTGGCCGATGACAAACGGGGGATTATGCACTGGCAATGATTATAATAAACACCCTTCCCCTATGGAAAAATACGACATTGCCTTTAACCAGGGTTTTCTTGCAACCGTATGGGAATGCGAAAACCATTACGACCCGAGCGGGGAAAGCTGGTGGGGA
>JALWHA010000245.1 GCA_027038695.1 Acidobacteriota bacterium | reverse complement strand
GATAAATATTAAAGTGAAGCTAAACGGTTTGGCCAAACATTGGGAATACATTGAAAAAAGAGAATTCCACGCCTTCAGGGTAGGGTGGATTGCCGATTATCCCGATGCGGACAATTTTATTTATACAATTTTTAATTCAGGTGCAGGAGACCCGTTTTTCATTGGGTACAATAACAATGAAGTAGATAAATTGTGTGAAGAAGCAAGGTATGAGATTGAACCGCGGACAAGGGTTAAACTTTACTCTAAGGTAGAAAAAATAATACTTGAAGACTGCCCTGTAATACCTCTTTATCATAGAAAAAACATCGTTTTAAGGGGACAAAATTTACAGGGTGTTAAGCTAAAAGGATTTTCCCCTCAAGTAGATTTCTCTGAAATTTCCTTTAGAAGTTTTAATTAATACCCTCAATAATTAAAAAATAAACGATTCCTAAAAATTCGTGTAAAGTAAGTTTTAGATATCTTGGATAAGAACAAGAGTATACTTCCTGTTGGTTATTGTCATGAAAAAAGAAGATCTTAATACCCTTTAATTTTTCCATTTTTAAGTAATAGTTTAGCATAAATTTTACCCTTTTTTCATGATAGACAGAGGTTATAATCCCTATTCTCTTGTACTCTTTATGCTTTTTTAAAATTGAAATTAATTCTAACACATTATTTTCCGTTCCACCGTGTTTTTCGGTATATCTATAATGGGATAAGAAATTTTTGTTCTGCTCGTTTTTGAATAATTTATTTATTATTCTTTTTCCCCTGGAGTAATCTAAAAAAACAAATGCACTTTTAGGATGTTTTTGTAACAATTTTTTTAATATAGATATCCTTTCTCTGGTTGAGCGTCCGGGGTTGTTATTTATAAATCCTCCGCTGAACACAAAGTAAATATCTATTTCCGTACTTTCATCAGCGCTTTTCTCGGCAAGCAAAGAAACAATTGGTTGCCTCGGTGAAATTAAATATACTAAGGCTATACACCCCAATATTATAGAAAAACTTAAAATTATCTTTTTCGCCATACCGAAATAACACCCTTGATATTTTTAATTTTGTTAATTAAGTTTTCTAACTGTGCTTTGGAAGATATTGTAAAAACAAAAGTGAACTGTGCCTGATCTTTTGCTTTAATTGCAATACCGTTGACTTTTTGGATGTGGATATTAAGTACTTCAAAGATATTTGTGAGTCTTGCAAGCATACCTGTTATATCTTCTGTTAAAACGTCAATGGTCACTGAAAAATTAATGTTTCCGTCCTCAATCCATTCTACTTCTACAAACTTTTCAGGAGTCTTGGCTAACAGTTTTGCTATATTTTTGCAATCTTTTCTGTGAATTGTAACCCCTTTTGTCCTGGTTAAATAACCTATAATTTCATCACCTAAAATAGGATTACAGCACTTTGCCCGGCTAACCAATATATTTTCGACACCCTTCACTTTGATTCTTTTTTCAAATTTTAACTCTTCTGATACATTTTTCGTTAAGGTAACATTTTTTTTAGGTTTTTTCTTTAAGTCAGGCTCTATTATTTCAAGTACCTTAATTATCGGTATATTCTTTTTCGCAATGTAAAAATAAAGATCGTCTTGAGATTTTATTTTATAGGATTTAAACTTTTTAGCTATATCTTCAAGATTAAACTTAGCAAAAGGTATCTTAAACTTTCTCATTCCCTGTTCAAGGAGTATTTTGCCTTCTTCAATCTTTTCCTGTTTTTCGAATTCTCTGTACCACGCCTTAATTTTATTTTTTGCTTTATTGGTTTTAACAAACTTTAACCAATCTAAGCTCGGTTTTCCATTTGTTGACGTAATGATTTCCACAATATTGCCGTCTACCAGATCAGTATTCAAGGGAACTAATTTGCCGTCAACTTTAGCACCTGAACACTTATTTCCTACTTCAGTTTTAATCGCATATGCAAAACCTACCGGAAATGCTCCTTCAGGGAGAGAAATTGGTTTCCCTTTTGGCGTCAATACCGTTATATCGTGACTTAAATCTCCTAAATTTTCTCTGAATTTCTGGAGAAAATCCTTATCGCTATTTTCCTGTATTCTTAATATAACCTGACTAATATCTTTATATATTCCGGAGTGTTCAAATGCTGCTACTTTCCCCTGTTTATATTGCCAATGTGCGGCAATGCCTTCCTCAGCAATCTGGTGCATGGATTCTGTCCTTATTTGCACCTCAAAATATATTCCCTTTTTGTGGATAAGCGTTGTATGCAGTGATTGATATCCGTTTTGTTTGGGCCTTGCCAGAAAATCTCTCCACCTATTCGGCATATGAATCCAATTTGCGTGTATTTCCCCCATTGCCTCGTAACATTTGCTTATATCTTCTTCCTTTATAATTATTCTAAAAGCTAAGAAATCAAAAACTTCGTTTAAAGTAATGTTTTGTTTTTGAATTTTTCTGTATATGCTGTATAAATGTTTAATTCTATGTTGTATATAACATTTGATATTTTTGTTTTCCATTAGATTTAAAAGTTTTTCGTAGATTTCATCTTTATACTGTTCATAGTGTTTTTTTCTTTCTTCAACTTCTTTTGCCAATCTTTCATATTCTTCAGGCCAGATATACTTAAAGCAAAGGTCTTCCAATTCGTTTTTTATTTTTCCCATACCTATGGCATGAGCCAGGGGAGCGTATATATCAAGAGTTTCTTTTGCAATTCTTTTTTGTTTATGTTCAGGCATTGCATCAAGGGTTCTCATATTATCCAGCCTGTCTGCTAATTTG
>JALWHA010000244.1 GCA_027038695.1 Acidobacteriota bacterium | reverse complement strand
TTTGAAGAGGGGGAAACAGGGGTTTTAACTGACCAAAAGGGGGAATTCCTTGCAACAGCATACATAAACCCCCATTCCCTTATATGCGCAAGAATTCTTTCAAGGAAAAAGGTAAACCCAAATATTCAGTTTTTTGAAAACAAGTTGAAAAAGATTGTTGAGTATAAAAAAAACATTGTTGATTTAAAAAACGCAAGAATAGTGTTTGCTGAAGGGGACGAATTACCTGGCTTTATACTTGATTTTTACGGGGGAAAGGTTTTATCGGCACAGTTTAACACAAAGGGTGCGGAAAACCTTTCCGAAGCGTTTTTGAAAGCGGTTGAAATAGTTATAGGAAAATACCCTGTTGTTGTAAAAAACCACTCTATTTTCAGGGAAAAGGAGAACCTTGAAATTGAGGTAAAAACAAACGGGGATGTCCCTGAAGAAGTTGAGATTGAGGAAAACGGAATAAAAATGCTTGTTCCAGTATTAAAAGGCCAGAAGACAGGGTATTACTTTGACCAGAGGGATAATAAAAAAAAGTTTTCAGAGTTTGCAAAGGGAGAGGTGCTTGACCTTTTCTCTTACATCGGGGGGTTCGGGCTTCACGCAGCAAAGAATGCTGAAAAGGTTACCTTTGTTGACTCTTCAGAAACCGCTATTGAATACTGCAAAAAAAATATGGATTTAAACGGTTTTGATAACGGGGAATTTTACAGGTTAGACGCATTCAAGGCGATTAAAATCTTTAAAGAAAATAAAAGGCAGTTTGATTTAATCTCGGTTGACCCCCCTGCCTTTACAAAGTCAAGAAAGACACTGGACAGGGCTATAAAGGGCTACGAAAACCTGAACAGAGAGGCTTTTCCCCTTTTAAAAAAGGGTGGAATAGTTTTCACAATGAGTTGCTCAAGGCTTGCTGATATTCAAACCTTTGACAGAATAATTGAAAAAGCGGTGGTTTCCAGCGGGGTCAAATTGAGGATAATAGGCAGGCTTTATCAGGCAAAAGACCACACTGTTTTACCTTATATGAAAGAAACCGAGTACTTGAAAGGGCTTATTTTAATGAGGGTAAAATGAACTTTTGGTTAAAACAGATATTATGAGAATTCTTGCAATTGACATCGGGGGGACAAATACCAAAATAGGGGTTTTTGAAAATGGCAAAAGCTTTGTCTCCCGGTACCCGGTAATTTGGAAAACATCTTTGCCTCTAAAAGGTTTTTTAGAAAACATTTTCAAAACCCATTTAAAGGATATAGACAAAATAGGGATTAGCATTGCCGCAAATGTAAACAGCGAAGGAATCGTCATAAACGCTACAAACCTTAAACTTCCACAAAACTTCCCTTTAAAAAAATTTGTTGAAGAAAAAACAGATAGGGAATGCAAAGTTATAAACGACGGCACCGCTTCAGCCTATGCCGTTTCAGGAATGGAAGAGTTTAAAGAATACTCAAATATTGTCAGTGTAACATTGGGAACCGGGATTGGAGGGGGGATTATACTAAGCCGCAGGGTTTTAACGACGAAAACAGGGCTTGACAGTGAAATAGGTCATATTACCGTTGTGAAAAACGGAAAAAAATGCAATTGCGGAAATTACGGTTGTGTTGAGGCTTACTGCGGAGAGAAGGGAATTGTAGAAAGGTTTAACAAATTGTCTGAAAGAAAAATCAAATCAACCGTTGATTTAAAAAATTTACTTGGCGAAGGCAACGAGATTGCAAAAAGGATTACAATTGAAACGGGAGAGTTTTTAGGACAGGCTTTTTCAATTATCACAAACATTTTAGGGATTGAACTCTTTGTTTTAGGCGGAGGGGTTTGCGGGCTTGGGACAACTCTAATTGAAACAATTAAAAGTTATTTGCGTAAAAACTGTTTTGGAAGCAAACTTGGAATTTACCCCAAAGTAACAGTTTTAGAGGATTTTAAATTTCTCTCATTGAGGGGAACAGCGGAGTTATTTAATGAATGAAAAGCCTATCTTTATAAAATTCAAGGCATTTTTCATATTTGCCATCACCGCTATATGCTTTCTTTTTTACGCAAAAAGCGTTCCGGATGACGGCATAGTACCCCTTGAAACAACCTCAAGCATTAAAGTTTTGTTTGTTCAAAAAGGCAGCGAGGCTTTTAAAAAGGGAATTAAACCCGGGTTCACTATTTTAGGCGTCAATCATAAATTAATTAAAAGCATCAACGAAATAGAAAAATTAATCAGTTATCCAGAAACAGACTTCCTTTTTGAAAACAACAACGGCGACTTATTGGAAATCACCTTAAAAGAAAAAAAGATACGGAGGATTATTCAACCTGAAATAGTTTTTATATTCATCTCGCTTCTCCTTTATATTCTTTCAATTACGCTTATCTTAAACAACAGTGAAATCAAAGAGCTTTACTTTTTGCATACAGCGATTTTCCTGACGCACTTTGCCGCATTGGTCTTCATAGTAAACCCTTCTTACACGTCGTTTGAATCCTTCATAATACTTGCCTCTTTTTTTTCATTTCCCCTTGTTCCCTTTCTGCTTGCAAGTTTTGTCAGAGAGAGGGAGATTAAAACCTATAAGAAAAACTTTAAATTTATCATTCCCTTAATATTTGCACTTGCATACCTGCTTTTAATTAAAAGTGCCGTAATTCATTTAATAGTGGCTACCTCCCTGATTCTCTCGGCCGGTTATTTTTACCTGGCATATTCGTTTAAAAAACAAAATAAACTAACTTACTTTCCTGACTGGTTTTTCCACCTGACCTTTTATTTTGCTATTGTTACCCTGCTGCTTTTTACCACCGCGATAAAAGGAACGGCTATTTTCGGATTGGCAAAACTCATAGTAATTCAACAAACCGTGTTAAATACCTTAATGATATACAACATCTTAAAGTACGGCATTTCAAGGAAAAAATTATCTCTGAAAAAATCATTCGTTGACGCTTTTATCTTTTTAGTGCTTCTCGTACTTTACACATTTCTTTTATACTTCTTAAACAGAAGCATAGGAGAGGAATTTATTGCTAAAAACCTAAAAATTTACTCAATAATGCTCGGAATACTCATAGTTTTCATACTCAACCCTATAAACGAATGGATAAAAGATAAATTAGAGTTCCTTTTATTTAAACAGGAAAGAAAAATGATCGCAAAGATATTTGAAATAACCGATAATATGGTTACATTAACCGAAAGCGAAGAGATTGAAAAATACCTTAAGCACATTATTGAGGACATCCTAAGACTTGAAACAGAAATACTAATTCAAATAGGCAAATCTTCTTTTAAAAAATTAGCATCCCATAAAATCTTTGAGGTTGATTTAAATGAGATTAAGTCAACAGATATCCAAAAGACACCGTTGAAACTGTTTTCCGAAACAGGTTTCAGGTTTGTCTATCAATTTTTAGAAAATGATAATCAAAACACAATCGTTATTTCAAAAGAAGCACTTACCCTCCAACAGAAAAGGACTCTTGAGCACATATTTGTTCAATTTTCTCTTACCTATCAGAATATAAAGTTGATTGAAAAGGCGCAAAAGCAGATTGAATTGGAAAGAGATATGAAGATAGCAGGCCTGATTCAAAAGAGTTTAATACCCTCTTTCCACCCTGAAGGAGAGAATTTTGAAATTTACGGAATCTCCGAAAGCGCAAGGACTGTCGGGGGAGATTTTTTTGATTATCTGCCTTCCGAGGACAGGAACATAAAAACGGTTATAGGGGATGTTGCCGGGAAATCGGTTCCCGCCGCAATAATGATGGTATCCGCAAAGGAAACCCTATTTGCGAGAAGCGGAAATATAGACTCTCCGTCGGAATTGATGCGAGAATCCAACAGACTGCTTTATTTAAGAAGCAATAAAAATATGTTCGTAGCGTGCATTTACTTTGTTTTTGACCCTGAAAAACTCACACTAAGTTACATAAACGCCGGTATGCCGTCACCTTACTTAATCAGAGACAATACAATCAGTATATTAAAAAAACAAAAAATAAGGTTCCCCCTCGGATTGATCCCTGAGGCAAATTATCAAGAAGAGGAAATTAAACTCTCAAAAGGAGATACTTTAGTATTCCTGACAGACGGCGTAACCGAATCTTTAGGGGAAAATATGGTAAGTGTTCTGGAAGAATGCAGTTATCTTGATTCTGCTATTGATATAGCAAAATGTGTAATAAACGAAGTAAAATTAAAAACAGGCAATATACTTGAAGACGACGCAACCATAGTAGTTTTAAAGGTAAAGGAGTGATTATGAAGAAGAAAGGCATCATTATATTTATAGCTATAATTACCGTCTTCATAGCAAGCCTATGGGGAATAAAAAAATTCGGAAAAAAAGAAAAACTCTACTCAGCTAAAAACACCGAAGCCTTAAAGCATTACAAATCCGGGGTGAACTATGTGCTTATGTACTATATAAAAGAAGCAAAACGGGAATTCTCCCTTGCGATTCAAAGCGACCTTGATTTCCCTCTACCTTACCTCTATCAAATAAGCCTATCAATGGGTCCTAAAGAAACAAAACTCGCCGAATACTACAAAAAAATAGCGATACCTCAAAAAAATTGGACAAAATTTGAAAAAGAAATTACCTCAATCTTTATGGAGTACACGGGAAAAAGAGGAAAGGTAAAGGGAGACAAAAAATTCGCAAAAAAACTTGAAAACTTCATCAATAACTATGCCGATAAAGTTGAAATTTACCCAATAGTCCTTCCTATGTACCAAAAAGCCATAGGAGATACAAACAAATTAATAAAATACTATGTTTACCTTCAAGAAAAATTCCCTAACAACACCCAGATATTAAACAGGCTCGGATATCTATATCTCTCAAAAAGGGATTACAAAAATGCCGAAAACTGCTTTAAAAAATACATCTTTATTGAACCCGGCAACGCAAACCCTTACGACAGTATTGCTGACCTTTACTTCACTCTCGGAGATTACAAAAAAGCAATAGAAAACTACGAAAAAGCCTTGAAAATCAAACCTGACTTTTACAACTCAAAGATAAAATTAGCCATTTGTTACTGCTATGTAGGAAAACTAAAACTCGCAAATCAAATGCTTGACCAGATGATTAAACTCAGCGACGCATTTCCTTATTTAAAATATTCTGCATATTCTCTTAAAGGCTTTGTCTATTTTTCAGGAAACGAAAAAGAAAAACTGAAAGAATTATACGAGCAATTTAACCCTCCCAAAATGGTTAAATGCTTTAGAATTCCTATAAAGGTTGAATACGCCTTAATGTTTAACGACAAACCCGCCTTATCGGAAGCCTTAAAAGAATCCGAACACTGCCACAAATTTATAAAAGATATGGTTACCCCTTTTAAAATACAGGACCTTATATGGAAGGGGAACAAACAAAAAACTAACGCTCTCATAGAAAAATCTATGAAAAAGATGGATTTGCTTACTTACGACAAAAAAACACTTTACATCTTACTAATATCCCAATACTATATTAAAACAAAACAATACGAGAAGATTAAACCGCTTTTAAAATACCTGAGGCAAGAAGATAAAACCTACATAAATTTCCTGATCTCTAAAGCAAAAAATGACAAAGAATCCTGCAAAGAATTTGCCAAAAAACTGCTTGAATACTATAATGAAAGTGACGATAATTTTTATAAAAAGAAAGAGGCTGAAGAATGTCTGAAGTAAACGCTATTGATGTTTTAAAAAAGATCTATGTTTTTGAAGAATTAAACAGAGAACAACTTGAAAAAATCGCAAAATTACTAAAACCGGTTAAAGCAAAAGAAGGCAAAACAATAATAAAGGAAAACACAAAAGGAGACGACATATTCATAGTGCTTGACGGACAGGTGAGAATAAGCAGGTTCATAAACGGCAAAGAAGAAGCGATTACATTTTTAAACCCCGGGGATATGTTCGGGGAAATGGCGGTATTGGGAAATCAAGAGAGAAGCGCAACCGTAATAGCGCATACCGATATTGTAATGTTCAAGTTTAAAGGCAAGGAATTTAAAGCACTTTTAGACAAAAATACTGAAATAGGGTTCCATGTTTATAGAAAAATGGCTCAAACCCTTGCAAAAAGGTTGAAAGAACTTGATAAAAGATATCATGATATCCTGGCACTCATTTCAATGACCTAAAAAATTTAATTAAGAAAAAAAAATAAAAATTAACTAAATTGTTTGTAACCTTTTTAAAAATATAATATCATACTCAAGTGACTGCGGCATTATAACGGCCAGCAAAATATATCGGGAGGAAATAGATATGGCAAAAAACATTATTGAAATCACAGACGCAAACTTTCAATCTGAAGTATTGGACCACAAAGGCGTTGTGCTCGTAGATTTTTGGGCACCATGGTGCGGCCCTTGCAGAATGATTGCACCGATCTTAGAAGAACTTGCTGCCGAATACGAAGGCAAGGTTAAAATAGGAAAAGTAAACGTTGACGAAAGCCAGGCATATGCAAGAAATTACGGCATCGCATCAATTCCTACATTGCTTCTCTTTAAAGACGGGAAATTGGTTGACAGGGCAATAGGCGCAATGCCCAAGCCTCACCTTGAGCAATTCTTAATGGGAGCACTTTTATCCAACTAAGGAGGAACACCTATGCCCATTTATGAATACCGCTGCAAAGATTGCGGCAAAACATTTGAAAAATTGGTATTCAATTCTTCACAGAGTGAAAATGTAGAATGCCAACACTGCAAAAGCAAAAACACCGAAAAACTCGTATCCGCAATCTCTTCCGCGGGATTATCCTCTTCAGGAAGTTCGGGAGGCTCTTGCGGATACGGCGGATTCAGTTGAGCATGAACAGATCAGGCAGGTTGCCTGAAAATTATAAGCCCCGAAAGTTTTCGGGGCTTTTTTATTAACTAACAAAGCCTACTTTCTGCCTTCTCACCGCATTCCCCTTTAATACACTTTCTTCTTCTGCAAACTTTAAAAGCACCTCGCCGTCCTCAACCTTCTTCAATGAAGATGCGAAAATATATCTCTTTAAAATATTGTCTATTTCTCCGCCTGTTAAAGGAAACAACGCCAATTTATCAAGCAGGGAATCTTCAAGGTTCGGAAACTTTGACTGCCATATCATCTTCCTTGCCTCAACATTCGGAAGTTCAAACCTGATTTTATAAGAAAACCTTCTGAAAAAAGCAGAATCAAGGTTGTCAACAAGGTTTGTGGTTACTATTAGAATACCCTCAAAATTCTCAAACTCGTCAAGAAACACATTAACCACGTTGTTAATCGTTTTATCAACCGACCTCTCTATATTTATCCTGTTCCCAAGAATTGAATCCGCTTCGTTTAAAAGCAAAATCGGAGTACTGTCAAAACCCTTTAAACTTTCCCTGTACTCTTTAAATATATCTTTTACATTTTTCTCGCTTTCTCCAAGCCACATGCTTTCAACCTCCTCAAGGTTAACCTTTAAAACCTTCCTGTTGCTCATTTTTGCCAGCTGCAAGGCAAGTTCTGTCTTCCCGGTACCCGAAACCCCGTAAAAAACAGCGGTTATGGCAGGCTTTAGCCCGTTTTGGTTGCACATAGCAATTAAATTATTAAAATTTTCTTCTCTTAAAATATTTTTCAATTCCTCAATAGTTTCTTTTGTCTCACCGGCAAAAAACAGTTGTTTTTCTTTAACATCCTTTACAAGGTTGAGCATTGCAAAGGGATAAAAAGAATCATCATCGCTTTTTGTCTCTTTTTTTAATGCGCTGAACAAATTATCGGGAAAAACAATGTTTATTTCTTTAACCGAATCTGTTTCAACGTTTGTTAACTTAATTAAACCCTCTTTTACAAGTGGTAGGTTTAAACCGTCTATACCGAAATAAGATTCTAACCTCGGACGGCAAAATGAAGAACTGCCAACAAGGTAGCGAAAATCAAATTCTCTTTTCTTTTTCTCAAAAAACTCAACTACTAACAATCCGAATAAATACAAATCGCACGGTTTTAATTTAATTAATGATGAATAAAAAGGAAGATCAGGCTCAAGAGCATTTTTGATCTTTGTAAGTTCAAGGTCAACAACATAATGCTCATCCACCATAGTAACTCCATAAATTATTGTCTGCTTTCTTACTATTTCAATCTTCTCCTTAAATTTTGTAAATGTTTTAATCTTCTCAACGGCAATCTCTTCAAACTTCCCGTTAACAAAAAGGTCTAAAACATTTTTGGGAAGCGCGCACTCGGGAATAAGCATAGGATTAAAGGTCAATTTAATCTGTCTATGAACAAGAATAAGCAAAGACTTTGCAAGTAAATTTGCCACAGCCTTTATTGTTTCAACATTTTCTTTCTTTTTAACATTTATAATTTTCAGCAAATGATCGGCTGTAAGGTGCTCGGACTTTACAGCCTGAAGGTAATAACAATAGCAAAGCAACATTGCTTCGGTATCGGTAACATCAATTCTTTTTTGAACATAATCAAGCAAGGCTGCATCTTTTAAATTTTTCTTTACGTTTCCGCCGTTCTCAAAAACCTCTACCATTTTTTCAAAATCAAATTCCATTAATCCCTCCTAAAAATTCAAGGGTTAATAAAAATTTATAAAAAACACTTTAACAAAACCCTTCCC
>JALWHA010000243.1 GCA_027038695.1 Acidobacteriota bacterium | reverse complement strand
CTTAATTTTTTATAAGTTTAATATTAAAAAAAATTAACCATTCTGTAAACTTAAAGTTTTTCAAAAAAAATAAATTTAGCATATAATAAATACCGGTTTGATTCGTCTATGGATAGGAATAGATAAACGGAGGAGTTATGAAAAAAATTTTCCCGATTTTAGTAATATGTTTATTGACTGCATTAAACAGTGTTGCAGGGCCCTCATTAAAATTCAGTGAAAGGGTAAAAAAACTCGGTACAATTGAACAGTTTAAACGCTTTAAATGGGTAATTAAAGTAGAAAATGTATCTGATAAACCTGTATCTTTTACAAAGATTAAAACCACCTGTGGGTGCACCCTTGCAAAACCGGAAAAACAAACAATTATGCCAGGCAAAACTATAAACTTTACCGTTATTTTTAATAGCGAATACTTTCAAGGACATATCGAAAAACTCGTGTTTATAGATACATCAACAAAAGAAAGGTATACATTAAGGGTTATTGCAAATGTACAAAAAAGCATTTACATTGAACCTAAAAGGATAAATATTAACGGAAATGAAAAATACTTTGAGCAACTCGTTGAGGTTAAAACATTTAAAAACTCCCGAAATATTAAGATAAAAAAGATCTTTCTTCCTAAAGAACAAGGTATTTCTTACAAAAAAATCAGTAACTCTTCTTTTGTCCTGAAAGTTGAACCTACAAAGATAAAAAGTGAAGGTACAAAGGTAGGCAAAGTTATACTTGAAGGCAATTACAAACCGTTAATTTTTTATATAAACATAAAAAAACCGAAATTTTATTCTGTATCACCGACAGATAACCTGCTTTTCTTAAATGTTAAATCCGGGAAAAAATACACAAAAACCGTCATGATAAAATCCAGGAAAAAATTTAACATTTTAACTAAAAAATCTAATATCCCTTTCGTAAAATTAAAAGATGTTAAAAGAATTTCTGACAAAGAATGGAAAATCACCATAGAATTTAACCCCCAAAAAGTGTTTAAAACAAAGTTTGGCAAAACAATGTTAATCTTAAAAACCGATAACAAAACAGTTGGAAATATTAACTTACCGGTAATCTTTAATATAACCAAATAAACGGAGGATTTATGAAAAAAACAGTTTTTCTTTTAGCAACGGTATTAATCTTTAATTTTGCTGCTTTTGCAAGTCAGGGTCAAATAGACAAAAGTTATTATGACGGGTTAAAAAAACTTTCTGAAGAACAAAAATACCCGTTATACTATGCGGAATCTTTTATGGCATTATGCAAAGATTGGGAAAACACAAAATTAATGTACTTTGTTGCCGACGGGTATGATAAATTAGGTAATCTTTACAGGGAAAAAGACATATTGTTAAGAGCTTTGAAATTAACTCCTAACGACAAAAAATTAAAAGCAAAACTTGACGATACCCAGGCAAGAATAGACGAAATAGAGAAAAAAATAGAGGTATTAGAACAAAAGCCTCAAGATTTACAGGTATATTTGCAACTTGCCGCAATTTATATAGGCCTTAAAGACCTGACTAACGCAAGAAAATACTTAAATAAAGCAAACGGAGTAGACCACTCTAAAAGTGACATTTTACATAGGATATATTGGGGAGCTTACCAAAAACAAATTGAAATACCCACCAAAAAAGCTATTGAGATATCTTTAGAAGCATTAAGACAATATGAAAAAGGTAATAAAGAAAAAGCATATACAATGTTCAGGGACGCCCTCTCTCTGTCTATATCAAGCCCGTTTGTTTACGATAACCTGTCTAAAATGCTAATAAAAGAAAAAAATTACGGAGGAGCAATCAGAGCACTGGAAGAATCTTTCGCAACAAATAAAGACGTTAACAAGGCATTAGATTTAGGAAACCTATACTTTTTGATGGGAGACTACAACACAGCTTTCAATTATTTTCAACAGGCAACACAATTAAACGGAAATTCAACCGAAGCATACTACAATATCGCACTGTGCCTTGAAAAATTAGGCGACAAAGAAGGTGCAAAAAAATATTATGAAATAGCCTTTCATTTAAAACCTGAATTAAAGAAATTAAAGAACAAAAAAACCCCGTTAACAATAGAAGGCATTAAAATTGAAACCGGAAAAACAAAGTAACCATAGGGGAAGCAAATGAAAAAGACACTAATTTTTTTATTCCTGACCTTATCGTTCTTTTCTTTTGCCAGAGGCTACAAGATTACATACAAGGTGTTTTTATCGGGAGACGACAAACCTGTAATTGAAACAACCACACTATGTAACAAATGGATGACTATCTCTATTGACAAAAACAGGTTTTACCTTTTCCAGAATTATAAAGGATATATTGTAGATAAAAAACACAAAAAAGCTATTGAATACGATTTCAACAAAAACAGGCCGTTTTTTTCGGCATTTATTGCAATTTATGGGGTTAGCACAACAGACGGAAACATTGTTTTCCCTCAATTAATATTTAAAAAAACAAAGAAAACAGGCAAAATACATAAAATTCTCGCAAGGAAATACGAATTGCCGGGAAATTACCTTCACTCAAGATCAACAGCCTGGTTTTCCGAGAAAAAGTTAAGGTATAACGGGGAGTTGTTTGCAAAATATCTTTCATTTTTTTCAAACAGCAAAAGGCTTTTAGACGAGGCGAGAACCTTGAAAAGTTTTCCGCTTAAAATTGAAACCCTGCTTAAAGCGGGAATTACCGAGGACAAAAACACCCGGATTCTTGAAAAAATAGAAGAATTTAACTGTACCTCAAAAGAGTTTAAATTTCCTAAAGGATTTAAAATTATTAAAGCAAAACCTCAAGGGCTGCCGGTGGCCGAAATGTAATTTCGGTCGCCTTTTTATTTAAAATATCTTGCATCTTCAAAATCAGGCAAGTTTAAATCTTTGTTTGAAACAACGGGATTTTTTATCTTCCAATCTATAGACAGTTCTCTTGAATCAAACCTTATCCCCGCTTCACATGCGGGACAGTATTCATTTGAAACAAAGTATTCGACAACAGCAAAATCGGATAACACGGCAAAGCCGTGAGCAAACCCTTCCGGTATATAAAAAAGGTTACCGTTATCCTCATTTAAATTAACCCCAATCCATTTCTTAAAAGTTTTGGAAGATTTTCTTACATCAACTGCCACATCAAAGATTTCTCCGTACACACATCTAACCAACTTTGCTTGAGGTTTGGGAGACAATTGGTAATGCAACCCCCGAATAACCCCTTTCCTGGAATAAGACATATTTAACTGATTAAAATCTACAGTTATCCCATTTTCTTTAAAAACAGACTTTTTATAAACCTCTTGAAAAAAACCTCTATCGTCTCTATATTTATCAGGGGTTATTACTATTAAGTCGGGGATTGTAAGCCTTTTAAAATTGAACCCCATATCAATCCTCCAAAACACTCAAAAGGTAATTTCCATACCCGCTTTTCATTAAAGGTTTAGCCAGAACCTTTAATTCGTCTTTTGTAATCCAACCCTGCCTGTACGCTATTTCCTCAATACATGCAATTTTAATACTCTGCCTGTCTTCAATTGTTTTAATAAACATAGAGGCTTCAAGCATAGAAGAATGAGTCCCCGTGTCAAGCCATGCGTATCCCCTTCCCATTAATTCGACATTTAACCTTCCCTTTTCAAGGTATACTTTATTTACATCGGTAATCTCTAATTCCCCCCTTGCAGAAGGGTTAATAGATTTTGCTATCTTTACGACATCATTATCATAAAAGTACAATCCTACCACGGCAAAATTGGATTTCGGTTGCTTCGGTTTCTCTTCTATAGACAAAACCCTCCCTTTTTGGTCAAATTCAACAACTCCATATCTCTCAGGGTCATTTACTTTATATCCAAAAACGGTAGCACCCTCTTTTCTCTCATTAGCCTTTTTAAGCAATTCGGTAAAACCGTGGCCGTAAAAAACATTGTCCCCTAAAACCAATGCAACAGAACTATCGCCTATAAAATTTTCCCCTAAAATAAACGCCTCGGCAATACCTTTAGGTTCGGGCTGAACTTTATATGACAAATTAAGACCTAATTTGCTTCCGTCTCCGAACAAAGACTCAAAACGGGAAGTATCTTCAGGGGTTGAAATAATCAAGATATCCCTTATTCCCGCAAGCATTAGAGTTGACAAGGGGTAATAAATAAGGGGTTTGTCGTATATAGGCAACAACTGTTTGCAAATAGGCAAAGTGGCCGGATAAAGCCTTGTCCCGTTTCCTCCCGCTAAAATTATTCCCTTTCTCACGGTTATCTCCCGAATGAAATCCCTATTGATTCAGCTGTTTTAACCAATTGGCCGTTTGGGTCAACTCTCTTCAAATCCTTAATCGCTTCTTTAATCGGAACAACCTCAATTTTAGGAGTCCTTAAACAAACCATATGCCCGAATTTTCCTTCAGCCAAAGCGTCAACAGCTGCAACACCGAACCTGGTAGCAAGGATCCGGTCATATGCGGTAGGGGAACCTCCTCTCTGCAAATGTCCCAAAACCGTTACTCTTACATCCATACCGGTTATTTTTTGAATCTGTTCCCCTACGATATACCCTATGCCCCCTAACCTCGGTGCTTTTCCTTTAACGTTTTTCTCCTGAAAAACCATCTCTCCGCCTTTAGGCTTTGCCCCCTCGGCAACAACTACTATGGAAAACTTACTGCCTAACTTGTTTCTTCTGATTATCTTACTGCATACCCTATCTATATCAAAGGGAATCTCCGGTATTAATATCACATCGGCTCCGCCCGCAATTCCGCTCTCAAGGGCAATCCAGCCTACATATCTTCCCATAACCTCAATAACGATTATCCTATGATGAGATTGAGCGGTTGTATGTAATTTATCCAAAGCCTCGGTTGCGGTGGTAATCGCGGTATTAAAACCGAAAGTGTAATCGGTTGCCTTTAAATCATTGTCAATGGTTTTCGGAACTCCAACGATCTTTACTCCCTTTTCCGCAAATTTATTGGCAATACCAAGGGTACCGTCTCCCCCTATTACAACAAGTGCATCAATTTCAAGTATGTTAAGGTATTCAATAACTTTATCGGACATATCCTTAACAACCTTTTTCCCGTCTTCTACAGTAACATATTCAAAGGGATTGCCTTTATTAGTAGTTCCTAAAATAGTACCGCCTAAAGGGAGTATTCCTCTAATACTATATTCAGTTAACTCTCTAAGTTCACGCCCTACAACAAGCCCCTCAAAACCGTCAGGGACACCGTAAACCCTCCAATTGTATTTCCTTATTGCAGACTTGACTACACCCCTAATTACCGCATTCAGTCCGGGCGCGTCTCCTCCGCCTGTTAAAATCGCTATCTTTTTTATATCAGGTATACAGGCTGTCATAATCCCCCCCCCTTTTTCTCCGTACTTACTATAATTTAAACATATTTTAATTTATTGCAACAGGTTAATTCTTTCCGAATTTTTTCATCAATTTGTTAACAAGTTCCTCTTTTTTGTTAACATTTTTTCTTTCGGCAAAATTACCGCCTCGTCTTTCCCTCTTCCTCTGTGGCTGTTTCAACGCCTTTATGCTTAACCCTATTCTACTTAACTCTTTATCTACGCTCAATACCTTAACTTTCACCTTTTCTCCTACGGATATAAAATCCTCCGGATTTTCCACAAAAGTGTGGGCAAATTCACTAATATGGACAAGCCCGTCCTGGTGAACCCCGATATCAACAAACGCTCCGAATTTGGTAACATTTGTAACCACTCCGTTCAAAATCATACCTTCTGTCAGATCTTCAATGCTTTCAATACCTTCAGTAAACTCAAAAATTTCAAAACTCTCTCTCGGGTCTCTGCCGGGAGTTGACAGTTCTCTAACAATATCTTGTAAGGTAAACTCCCCGAAATCTTCGGTTTTAAATTCATTTAAATTTAGAGAACCGAGAACATTTTTATTTCTTATTAAATCCTCAATTTTTAAATTCAAAGATTGGGCCATCTTTTCAACTATAAAATATGATTCCGGGTGAATACCTGTTGAATCTAATATATTTTCACCGTCCCTAATTCTCAAAAACCCTGCACATTGCTCAAATGTTTTTTCTCCCATCCCTTTCACCTTCAATAATTGTTGTCTATCGCTAAATTTACCATTTGCGTCTCTAAAAGACACAATGTTTTTTGCAATTCTCTCGCTAATTCCGGAAACATATTTCAACAAATGGTAAGATGCCGTGTTTAAATCCACCCCGACTCTATTTACAACCGAAATCACAACATTATCAAGTTTCTTTTTTAACAAAGTTTGATTTACATCGTGTTGATACTGTCCTACTCCTATTGATTTCGGATCAATCTTCACAAGTTCAGAGAGGGGGTCCTGAAACCTTCTTCCTATTGAAATTGCGCCCCTAACCGTTACGTCATAATCAGGAAACTCTTCAATAGCCGCTTTTGAAGCGGAATAAACGGATGCGCCTGATTCATTAACAACAGTCACAATAACTCCTTCAGGGGCAATTGATTTAAAGAATGCCTCGGTTTCCCTTGAAGCGGTACCGTTACCTATAACAATTGCTTTCAAATTAAACTTCTCTATTAAAGCTAAAGAAATTTGTTTTGATTCTTCAATTTTCTCAAAGGGTTTTGTCGGATAGATTGTAGCATTCTCAAGCAACTTCCCCGTTTCGTCCAATGCGACAATTTTACACCCTGTTCTATAACCCGGATCAACCCCCAAAACAGAAATAGTCCCTGCAGGCGGCATTAAAAGAAGGTTCTCAAGGTTTTTAGCAAAAACATTAATTGCTTCAAGATCAGCATTTTTTTTCAAATCCATTCTTATCTCAAGTTCAATTGAGGGAAAAACAAGCCTTTTTAACGAATCGTACAAAACATTTTTCAAAAAATCAAAATACCTGTGACTGTCATTAAAAAATAACAGATAAACATCTTGAAAAGCCTTATCAATATCTATTTCAATCTTTGAGCGCAAAACCTTTTCTTTCTCTCCTCTTCTAATTGCCAAAATTCTATGAGAAGGTAGTTTGGGCACAGGTTCTTCAAAAGAGTAATACATCTCATACTTGGTTCTCTTTTCCTTAAAATCCTTTGTAACCGAGACCTTCAGCATTCCCTCCTTTTTGAACCTTTCCCTTACCTTGCCTCTTAGTTCGGCATCTTCACTAAATCTCTCCGCCAAAATATAACCTGCGTATTCCAGAGCCTTTTCAACCGTATCTACATTCTTTTCTATGTTAATAAAATTTTCTGCAATTGAGGACAAATCACCATCTTCCCCTTTTAGAATCTTATCTGCCAGAGACTCCAGTCCCATCTCTTTACCGATTGTCGCCTTTGTCCTTCTTTTCGGTTTAAAGGGAAGATAAATGTCCTCTAATTCGGTTTTGGAAAATGTTTCCTCAATCTTTTTCTTTAATTGAGCAGTTAGTTTGCCCTGCTCTTCTACGGTTTTTAATACCGTGTTCTTTCTTTCGTTTAACTCAGTCAAGTATTCAAAGTTTTCTTTAATATTCAGAATTTGAGTCTCGTCTAAATTTCCTGTTCTCTCTTTTCTGTACCTTGCTATAAACGGAACAGTATTCCCTTCTTCCAATAATTGAACCGTTGATTGTATTTGATTATAAGAGATCCCTAACTTTTCAGAAATGAACGTAATTTCCCTTTTTTGCAACATATTCACCCCTTTTTAAATTTTATGCCGATTGGTTATTTTATCATTTACTTACATTAATTAAAATCTGGAATATATTTTTTTAAACCGTTCTCCGATAATATCAAGGCTTAAAACTGTTAAAAACAACAGTATTGAGGGCGGGACATAGATCCACGGCGCTATATCAAGGTATGTAAACCCGTCATATATCATCTGTCCCCAACTAGGCTCAGGAGGCCTCACCCCTAACCCTAAAAAACTTAAAGAAGATTCTGCCACAAGCATGCCGGAAAAACCAAATACCGCTATAGGCAAAAGAGGGGGAAGAATATAAGGAAAAAAATGCTTTTTAAAAAGGTAATAGTAGTTTGCCCCGTTTACCTCAGCGTACTCTAAAAAGGGAGTATTTTTAAGTTTCAGCACTTCCCCCCTTACCAACCTTGCAACAAAAAGCCAGCCTAACAAACCCAAAACAATTGCAAATAAAAGCAGATTGGCACCGACAATAGGTGAAACAAGTATAAGTATAAACATCATAGGAAGTGCATAAAACAATTCAAATATTCTGCTAAAAGCAAAATCAAACCAACCTCCCAAATACCCCGATAAGCCTCCTAAAAAAGAACCTAATAAAAGTGAAACTACGGTTGCTATAAAACTAATAAAAAAGGAATTTGAAGTGCCTTTTATCAACCTTGCCAATATATCCCTTCCCACACCGTCAGTCCCTAATAGATGCTTTGTTGAAGGGGGGCTCAAAAAAGAGGATTTATCTATTTGATAAGGGGTATACTTAAATAACCTGTGTGAATTGTCTGCATACACACCCCTTCCAACTAACAACCCGGAAAAAAGCGAAACAAAAACCAAAAAGAGTAAATAAAATAACGCAAAATACTCAAAAACTTTTTTCATTTATATCCCCGACCTTAAATACTTCATACATTATGTCAGTTATAAAAACACTAAAATAAACCACTACTACATTTATAAAACTTACCGTTATTAAAAGAGGAAAATCCCTGTGTTTTACGGCGGTAAAAAAAACATTGCCTATTCCCGGATAACCGAAAATTGTCTCAATAATAATTGAGCCCCCCACTAATCCGGGAATAATAAAGGTTAGCAGGGAAATAAAGGGATAAACGGCATTTTTCAAAACATGTTTCACCTTATTAAGAAAAGTATCCACTCCCCTAACCTTTAAAGCAATTATGTGTGAATACTCAAGTATTCCTACAATGGAATTTTTTGTATACCTTGCCAAAAAAATTATTGACACGAGACTTAAACTTAAAGCGGGAAGAAACAGGTGCTTTATATAATCAAAAAATTGAGAAAACGAGTTCATTTCACAATGATTAATCGATACCATACCCGATGAAGGAAAGATATTAAACTTTATAGAAAAAAGAAGAATAAGAAATATTGCTAAAATAAAATCCGGTATAGCGTAAATCACAAAAAAGAAACCTTCCAATATAGAGATAAAGCGGTTTCTGGAAATTGAACTTAAAACACCTAAAATTACCCCCCCAAAAAAGAGTATCAAAAGTGCAAATAAATTTAAAATAAAGCTATTTTCCAGCCTGTCTTTTACAATAACCGATATCTTTTCCCCAAGAAAATTCGATTCTCCTAAAGAAAAAGTTGTAATTTTTTTGAACCATAAAAAATATTCTTCAGTTGCGTTAAAAAGATCAAACTTCGCAACGCTGCCTAATTTTATTCCTATTACTCTACTATTATGAGAAAACACACTAACTCTTGAGGCATAAACTATCAAAAAAACAAGATAGAATGCAACAAAGATAGAAAAAAACAGTATTGTAATTTTTTTAAGCAAAAAAGATAATGTCATGTAAAAATTATATAAAGTTAATGCTTTTTCTGCAACCCTTTAGGGACATAGACTTTTGCAATACCCGGGTACCATTTAAACATACCTAAAGGGGAAGGCCTGAGGTTTCTATACCTTTTATGCACCAACACCAACGCAGAAGGGTAAAAAAGAAATAAAAACGGCTGATCTTTGTAAAGAATATCCTGAATTCTGTAACAGATATTTATCCTTTCCTCTTCGTCAAAAGAACGATTTAATTTATCAAGCAAACTTTGTAACTCAGGATTAACATAATCATTAATATTCATTGTATAAGAACTAAATTTAACCGGGGAGAACATCGTGTAAAGATAGGTCGGCGTTGGACTTATAGTCCAGCCGCTAACCGCACCGTCATAATCAAGTTTACCCAACTTTTTAGCATACTCACCGCTTTCCTCAACATCAATAGTAACTTTTATACCCGCTTTTCTGAAATTTTCCTGCAAATACACAGGAATCTTTTTAAAAACACCATCTAAAGGTTGAGTAAGTAAAGAGATCTCAAGATCTTTTCCGTTGTTATCTTCAAGAAACCCGTCTCCGTCCCGATCCGCATAACCTGCTTCTTTTAACAAATTTTTAGCCCTCTCAGGATCATAGGGAAAGGGTTGAAGGTTTTTGTTAAAATACCTGCTTTGAGGATGAATAGGGCTAACCGCAACCTTGTAAAGATCAAAAAAGGATAGTTTATTAAAATTTTCCAGATCGGAAATGTATGCAAGTGCAAGTCTCACCCTTCTATCATTTAATGGCTTTCTATGCACATTCCATGCAATATAGTAAAAGGCAAAAAGATAGTACTTATACTTGTCAAAATCCCTTCTAATTTCAGGCAAACCGGTTTTAAACTTCCAGGTTGTCATGGTTATTGGGAGAACATCAAATTCTCCTCTCTTCAACCTTTCAAAATCAATATTCACACTTCCGCCTTTTATATAAATAATTTTGTCTAAATATGGCCTTCCTAAAAAATAATCCTTGTTAGCTTCAAGAACAATCTCATTATCTTTCTCCCACTTCACAAGTTTAAAAGGCCCTGTGCCTATAGGTTTCTTATTTGCTGGGTTATTTTGAAAAGTATATTTATTTGTATTGTAGATATGTTCAGGCAAAATAAAATAATCAATAAAATAGTCCATAATAAAAGGTTGCGGAGTGGAAAATATAAACTTGACAGTGTACTTATCTAAAATTTTAATCTTTTTCATATCTTTAAAACTATTTGCAATATCCGCCATTTTATTTTTAGGATCAAAAATGCATTGAAAAGAATATTTAACATCTTTTGCCGTTAATTCAACACCGTCCGTAAATCTGACTCCCTTCCTTAAATGAAAAACAATAGAGGTATTGTTCTTATTAATATCCCATTTCGTAGCAAGCCTCGGCACAATGTTAAGGTTGCTGTCATATGAAACAAGCGCGTCAGAAATCAAAAAGATTATTTCCAATTCACTTGATGTTTTATAATCTACAAAATTAAGGTTATAAATATCGTCAGGAAGAAGGGTTACAATACGGTCACCGTAAGCTGGTACATCTTCGTTAATTTTTCCTCCATATACAGCAATATCACCGGTATTAATCTGTTGTTTATTGTCACAAGAAACAGTTAAAAATAAAAAAACAATAAAACAAAGAAATATCTTCTTACTCATTTTCCTCTCCGAATATAAATTTCCCGGCAAAAAGAAAATAACCTACAGTTACCACACCAAAGCCTATTGAATACCTTAAAGTTCCTCCCAAAAGAAAGTATATAAAGCCGAAGATCATAGGAATGTTATACAAAATATAGATCACCATTTCAGCCTGTTTTTTATTCTTCATTCCAATATAAATCTTTCTAAGAAAAAAAGGCAATAGCAAGGAAAAACCGCTAAAAATATAACCGATACCTAACGTAACATCTTCGCCTACTAAAGAATGAATTCTATCTTTGATTAAAATCATTACAATTATCAGGAAAAAAGGATTGATTATGTTTAAAACAATCACCACTATTTTTTCTACCGCAATCTCATTTTTTTCAGAATCTTTCATATTTTCACCTTATTAATAAATTTTATTATTTTTTAAAAGCCAATTCAACAGGGGAAAGAAAAAAAGCCCAAACTTTTTTACAGAAAGCGACACTTCCTACTTTAAAAAATGTATCTATTTTCTTTCTCTTTCCCCAAAATTTAGGTAATAACTTTAGAGCGTCAAAATTAGATTTAATTAAAATCTTCAACAAGTCAACAGCCCCGAATTCTTTAGTAAACTCCCCTGCGCTTCCTTTTTTTAAAAAAACCGAAACTCCTTGAAAAAAATACCTTAAAAAAGTAAGAAGGGGGGAAAATAAAACACACAACAAAGGAAAGTTTTTTATTAAAACAAATACCCTATTTCTCTCAACATAGTATGCCTTTAATTTACTATATTCCCCCGCCGTTGCAGAATGCATATGATAAACAACTGCCTCAGGCTCATAGTAACACCTGTATCCCGCACGCAAATACCTTAAACCTAAATCGGTATCCTCCCCGTAAAGGAAAAAATCCTCATCAAAAAAACCGTATTTTTCTATCAGGTCCCTTTTAAAACAAGCAGCGCAACCGTCAGGAATTAAAGTGTACCCGGGAATCAAATACTTTTCGCTAACCTTTTCCTGACATCCTCTGCCCCTATTTAATCCGTCAAAATAGATCAAATGCCCGCCCGCTTTATCAATTGTATCCGGGCTATATTTAAAAAGAATTAAAGGTGCAACCATTCCGATTCTTTCGTCTTTTTTAAAAGGTTTAATCAAATTCTCAAGAAAATCCTCTTTTACTTCGGTATCGTTGTTTAAAATTACTATAAATTTCCCTTTTGCAATTTCAAAACCCCTATTATTTCCGACACCGAAACCGTAATTCTTATCTAAAAACAGGGTTTTGATTTTTTCATCATTAATATTTTTCAGGTAATCAACGGAGTAATCTGTTGAGTTGTTATCAACCACAATAATTTCAAAATTATTTATAGTTTGATTCAAAAGGGAATTGATACAGTTTTTTAAATACTTTTCTCCGTTGTAATTGACTATAATAACAGATATTTCAGGCATTATCAGGGAAAAAGCCTTTTTCTAAAAAGGAAAAAAAGGTTTACAAACCCGTCTCTCCACGGCCTTAATTTTATTTCGCCTTTTCTTGCCGAATATTTAATATGTTCTTCTTTAAAAGTAATACTTTCATTTCTAATCGCTTCTATTTTTATCTCTTCGGAAAAAGCCATTCCGTCACTGCGTAACCTCATTAAAGGCAAAATCTTTCTTTTAAAAACCCACATTCCCGATTGAGAATCCTCTATTGGCGTCTTATATAACACAGCCATCACAAGGGATAACACCTGATTCCCTATCCAATGCTTAAAAGACATAGCGTCAGCATTCATAACGGGAAACCTGCAACATGAAAGAAAATCAACATCAAAATCAAAAAAGGTATCAAGAAGCCTCTTTAAATCCTTTATAGGATAGGAATGGTCTCCGTCCAAAGTAACAATTATGTCCCCCTTTGCTTTTGAGAAACCGGTTTTATACGCCCTTCCGTAACCCCTTTGAAATTCTCTAATTACGGTTGCCCCCTTACTTTCGGCAATCTCAGCCGTCCTGTCTTCCGAATTATTGTCAACAACTATAACATCATCAACAAACTCAGGCACTTCGTCAAGAACCTTGCCTATAGCGTCTTCTTCGTTTAAACAAGGGATAACAACGGTAATAGTCTGACCCTTATACAACTTTACCTCCGCCTATATTTTTTAATCTTGCCCTGAAATCAATCCAAAAATCTAAAATCCCGGCCAATGCCACAATGACAGGCAAGGGATAGAAAAATATTAGCACAAGGGAGACTGCTTTAGCAAAACCGGAAACAAATACTTTATCTAAAAAATACATGTAAATTGACAAACCCTGAACAAAAAAAATAAAAAAAAGAAAGAGTGAAATAGTAGCCGCAAACTGCAAAATAAAACCTGAAAGATTGCCAGTTATCCATAAAACATTAACACTTAATATAAAAAAAACTGTAAAAACCACCGTAAAAACATCCACTTTGTAAGTTACGAAATCTCTTAAAACCCCGCTTATTTTAGGAAAAAAAACTGCGTTAAATAAAAAAAACATAGCTTCGGAGAGAAAAATAAGTCCGTACCCTGCATAATGAAAAACATTTTTAATATATGTCAAATCATCGTTAGACAAATTACTTGCTTTAAAGAATTGTTCAAACATCACATAAAAAATGTTGTCCCCTAAAATTGAATTCGCAAAATAATTTAACCCAACTACGAAAAGCAGGATAGATAGAGACGGGAACAATAATCTGTAAAAAGGGGACAGGTTTTTGAAACGAAATAAATAAATAATAAACAAAGAGGGAATAACAAGACTACCGTAGTGAAGCAAAGAAGCAAAAACAGACAATTTGTCAGGCAAAAAAGGAAAAAGTACAAAAATAGGAATAAAAGATAGAAAGAATAAACTCTTGAATGAAAATTTATCCTTATAAATAAAAAAGGGCAGCGGCAAAAAAACTGCCAGCGGCCCTGATAAATTTAAAATAATTAAAACAACTAAAAATTTTAAATAATCTTTAGCTTCTTGTTTCATTATTGGGTAACAAAAGGCAAAAGAGCCATGGTTCTTGCCCTTTTAATCGCCCTTGTTAACCTTCTCTGATGTTTAGGGCAGGTACCTGTAGCCCTTCTCGGTGAAATCATCGCACCCTCAAGAAGGTAATTTTTTAAAGTATCAACATCTTTGTAGTCAATCACCTCTATACCCTGAGCACAGAATTTGCAATATTTTTTCTTTTTCACAAAGTATCTTTTTCTTGAATTAGGATTTGCCATGATTATTCTCCTTCCTCAACTTTTACTTCTTCTTTGGGTTCTTCAATAACTTCTTCTTTATTACGCCTTTTAGCCTTTTTAGCTCTTTTCTTCTCTTCCCTTGCCTTTAACTTTAAATCATGGTCAAGATTAACTATAATATGCCTTAAAATATTCTCGTCCAACTTCATTCTTCTGTCAAGCTCACTAACCTTATTTTTTTCCATTTCAAATTCAACTAATACGTAAATACCTTCGGTTACCTTTTTGATAGGATACGCAAGTACTTTTTTACCCCAATTGTCAACTTTTCTAATTTTACCGCCCTGGCTTTCAACGGTAGAGGTCACTTTTTCAACAAGTTTCTCTACTTCCTCTCCCGTCATGGAAGGCATAGCGATAAATAGCGTTTCATAAACAGACATCCAATTCCTCCTTATGGTTTTTATTAAAGGGGATAGCACCAGGGCTATCCCCAAGGATTCAAAGCATTATATCAAAGCAAAGGCGCAATTACAAGCGCAACCACACTCATTAACTTAATTAAAATATTTAAAGAAGGTCCTGCTGTATCTTTAAACGGGTCTCCCACGGTATCACCTACAACAGCCGCCTTGTGTGCATCGGAGCCTTTGCCTCCGAATTCCCCTGTTTCAATAAACTTTTTAGCGTTATCCCATGCACCGCCTGCATTAGCCATAAAAATAGCTAGCACAACACCTGAAACCGTAACACCGGCAAGCAAACCGCCAAGAAGTTCTTTGTTGATAAAACCAAAAACAACAGGAACAACAATTGCTAAAAGCCCGGGAACAATCATCCTTTTGATAGCAGCCGCTGTTGAAATATCTACACATCTTGCATAATCAGCCTTAACCCCTTCTTTTCCTTCAAGCAAACCCTTAATCTCTTTAAACTGCCTTCTAACCTCTTCAATCATATCAAATGCTGCGTTACCGACAGCCTTCATAGCCATTGAAGAGAAAAGGAAAGGCATCATTGCGCCTATAAATAAGCCTGCCATAACATAAGGATTACTTACATCTATAGATTTAACGTGTGCAGTATGCATAAAAGCATTAAAAAGTGCAAGTGCGGTTAATGCCGCAGAGCCTATGGCAAAACCTTTACCTATAGCGGCAGTTGTATTTCCTACCGCGTCAAGTTTATCCGTAATAGATCTGACATCTTTACCTGCGTGAGACATTTCGGCAATACCGCCCGCATTATCCGCAATCGGGCCGTAAGCGTCAACAGCAAGCTGAATGCCTGTTGTCGCAAGCATACCTAAAGCTGCAATTGCAATTCCGTAAAGTCCCGCAAACTTAAAAGCCACAATAATGGCAATTGCAAGAACAACAATAGGCCATGCTGTTGACCTCATACCCACAGCCAAACCTGAAATAATATTTGTAGCTGGACCTGTTTGAGAATCTTTAGCAATAGACTGTGCGTGTTTTTTAGATTCTGCAGTATAATGCTCGGTTAACAAGCCTATGGCAATTCCTCCTGCAAGCCCTGCAATAACGGCGATGAAAATATTTACGGCCTGTGACGGAATAAAGTATTTGATTATAAAATACGAGAAAATCGCCATAAATATTCCCGCACCGAATGTCCCTGTATTCAAGGCAGCCTGAGGGTTTCCACCTTCTTTTGTTTTAACAAAGAATGTACCTATAATTGAAACAACGATCCCTACCCCAGCAAGCACAAGCGGTAAGATAGTGTAATTAAACGGGTTATTCGACTTAGCGGCACCTAAAACCATTGAACCGATAATTGCACCTACATAAGATTCAAAAAGGTCTGCCCCCATTCCCGCAACGTCACCTACGTTGTCACCGACATTATCTGCAATAACGGCCGGGTTTCTCGGGTCGTCTTCAGGAATTCCAGCTTCTACCTTACCTACAAGGTCTGCTCCTACATCAGCAGCTTTGGTGTAAATACCGCCTCCAACTCTCGCAAATAAAGCAATAGAAGAAGCACCTAATGAAAAACCACTTAAAACTGTTAAAATCTTCTCAAGAACCTGATGGTTTTGAAAATCATAACCGAAGACTTTTATATAAACAATAAAGAGCACACTCAAGCCTAAAACACCTAAACCAACAACGGCCATACCCATAACGGTACCGCCTGAAAAAGCAACATCAAGAGCCTTCACAATTCCGCTTTCTTTTGCTGCATTTGTCGCTCTTACGTTTGAGAGGGTTGCAACCTTCATTCCGAAATAACCTGCAAGAGCAGAGCAACTTGCACCGATTACAAAAGACAATGCAACAAGAGGACTGCTTTGAGAATTGGAGAAATTACCTATAACAAGAAGCGCTGCCACAACTATAACAAAAATTGAAAGTACCTTATACTCTCTGCTTAAAAAAGCCATTGCGCCTTCCCTGATATGGGATGCAATTTCCCTCATTGTTTCGTCACCGTCAGGTTGCTTGGAAATCCAGGATGTTTTGAAAAATGCAAAGATTAGAGCCAGAATACCGGCAACAGGAATTGAATAGAGTAAATAATTAGACATTGAAACTACCCTCCTAAAATTATTTTGTATTTACAAACTTTATAGCCTCATTGATATCCTTTTTACACAACAATATTTCCAAACCATTAGCGGCTTTTTCAAAGGCTTTTACATACTTTAATTCTTCATCTTCGGTAAATTTTTCCAATACAAAAGCGGACAAAGGAACACGAGATAACCTTTCCGTTTTAATTCCAAACCTTATCCTGAAAAAATTGTTTGTTCCTAGACCTGAAATAATATGTTTCAAACCGTTGTGTCCTCCAGCACCTCCGCCTTTTTTAAATCTCACGTCTCCGCAATCCAGGTCTTTATCATCATGACAAACTATGAGTGAATCCTCATTCAACTTATAATAATTTACCACCTCTTTAACTGCAATTCCGCTTAAATTCATAAAAGTATCCGGTTTAATAAAGATCATATCCTGATTACAGAAAGAGATTATATCATAGTAATAATCAAATTTTTTTTTAAAATTACAATTTAAGTTCCATTTATCACAGAGGAAATTTAAAAAAAGAAATCCGAGATTGTGCCTGGTAAAGGCATACTTCAATCCCGGATTCCCCAGACCAGTTAAAACAATCATTTATTGATTTATTCTTCTTCTTTCTTTCCTTTGGAAATGAGTTCAGGTTCCACTTCCTCTTCTTCAGAAACCTCAAGGTCATGAGTCTTAATAGGTTCAACTTTGACAATTACGGTATCCGGAGCGTCAACAAACTCAACATTTTCAACGTTTATATCTTTTACTCTTATTGAGTCGTTTAAATGTAAACCAGACACGTCAATTTCAATAACTTTAGGAATCTCAAGAACCTTTGCTTTTAATTCAATTTCTCTTTTAATTAAATCAAGCATACCGCCTTCGTTTTTAACTCCGTAAGCAGTCCCTTTAATCTCAATGGGAACACTAACTTCAACAATCTGTTCAACATCTACTCTCATAAAATCAGCATGAATAAGTTTTCTTGAAACAGGGTCCATCTGGTAATCTTTTACCATAACATGCCTTTGCTTGTCAGTACCTGCAAGTTTTAAAAGCCTTACTGTATTTTCTCCAGTTTCAGCATGAAGCATATCCCAAACATCCCTTTCCTTAATGGCTATAGGAACCGGACCCCTATCTCCACCGTATACAATCCCCGGAATGTATCCCTGTTCTCTAAGCCTTCTGTTGGCATTTTTGCCCAATCTTTCCCTTGGCTGAACTTCAATAAAATCCTGATGCATAGTATCCTCCATATTTTTTAATCGATAAATAACGAGCTTATAGAAGTTTCTTCGTGTGCCCTCTTTATCGCTTCTCCGAAGAGTTTAGCAACCGATAGCACCTCTACTTTATCTTTTTTATCCTTAGATTTATCAAAGGGAATAGAATCGGTAATAAATATTTTTTCAAGGCATGATTCTTCAATTCTACCCATTGCAACCCCTGACAAAACACCGTGAGACGCCGCGGCAAAAATCCTTAAAGCACCCCTTTCTTTTAAAGCTCTGGCAGTTTTCACAAGAGTACCGGCAGTGTCTATAATATCATCAACAATAATGACATCTTTATCTTTCACATCGCCTACAACATTCATAACTTCAGCCTCATTTGCCTTTTCCCTTCTCTTATCTACAAGAACCAAACTTGCGTCTAACCTTTTAGAGTAAGCCCTTGCCCTTTCAGCCCCTCCTGCATCGGGAGAAACAATGCATAAATTTTCAAACTCCATATTCCTGAAATGGGGAATAAAAACTGCGGAAGCATATAAGTGGTCAACCGGGATATCAAAAAATCCCTGAATCTGGTTAGCGTGTAAATCCATTGAGATAATCCTATTAGCACCTGCAGTTTCAAGCAGATCGGCCACTAATTTTGCGCTAATAGGAACCCTCGGTTTATGTTTCCTATCCTGCCTTGCATACCCGAAATAAGGCATTACCGCAGTTATCCTTACAGCACTTGCCCTCTTGAGAGTATCAAGCATAATAAGTAATTCCATTAAATTATCATTTGCCGGGTTGCAGGTTGACTGAATCACAAAAACATCGGTTCCTCTCACATTCTCTTTAATATGACAAGAAATTTCACCGTCAGAGAACCTCTCCAGCTCGATATCCCCCAAACCTACACCCACTTCCTCTTTTAAATACAATGCTATGTTTTCTGCAAGAGATGGATTAGAATTTCCCGCGAAAACCTTAAGGGGAGCATGTCTCATAGTAAACTCTCTTATTTTTTTAAAATGGCTGGGGAGGTAGGACTCGAACCCACGAATGGCGGGACCAAAACCCGCTGCCTTACCGCTTGGCTACTCCCCAGCACAAAAGTTTTATTTAATAACCAAACTCTTTAGCGGTTAACAAATCGGATGTGTCAACCTTTTCTTCTTCTTTCTCAACCTCTTCCGCAACCTGAGATTCTTCGTTTACATCAACAGATTGCCTTCTTTCAAGTTTTTCGCCAGTAACCTTTTCAAACTCTTCAAACACTTTATTTTCAATCATCAACCTTGTATCCATATTTAAAGGATGTGCAACATCTCTAAATTTGCCATTTCTACTCTTCTTACTGGGCATTGAGAGAAAAGCGCCGTTAGGTGTTTGAATAATCTTGATGTCAGTAACAATAAAACAATTGTCAAATACCACTGATGCAAAGCCTTTTAATTTGCTAACGTTATTAACAGGTGTGATTTTAACTTCTGTAACTTGCATAATTTTAAGAACCTCCATATTTAGTAAACTTTTCTCAAAAACGAATAAATTATAACAATTAAAGTATTTTTGTCAATAGGTGATTAAATTATTATTTTCAATTTTTCTACCTTTTTTATAATCTAAGCAAACAGAGTTTTTAGGCACAAATCTTTTATATTTTAAGCAAAATAAAGAAATCTCTCTTCTGCAAGCTCCATCTAAAGCCGCATTATCAGGAAAGGAGGCATATTTACAACTAAGATCGCAAAAATTTATTTCTCTCAAAATACCTCCTCCCACGAAATAATATCGTCGTTCCCCCTGTATATCCCGAAAGTAGCCCTTCCTGAAGCAAAATGCATATATGACGGAGCGGTAAAGATCAAATCAACACTTCCCTCGTTGCCTACCCCGGGGGCAGAAAGCGTCAGAGATCCCTCGCCGCTAGTTATGGTTGAATAGTTCGCTATAGAAGTTTCTCCACTGTTTAAATTGCCTGTGTAATTTGATAGGGAAACATCACTATCGGTATAGGTTGTACAACTGTCGTCATCGTTTAAAATATATTCCCCGTCTTTATAATATTCAGCATACACATTTAAAGTTAAACTTTGATCAGCGGAAGGTGCATAACCGTTCTCTATTCTCAACCTGCCGTACCTAAAGGGGACATAATTTGACATGCCGTTGCCGGTGACATTATCGCTGTCAGTCGCCGTGATCTTAATTGAAATATTTTCAGGATTGTGTTCGGAACTCCAATTATAACTGCACGGCAAGGTAAAACTTGATGTGCCGTTAGTAAAAGAAACTGTTGTGGAATTAACCGTTAATGTCCCGTCTCCGTTTGTGGAAGCATTAACCATAGCGTCAAAGGATAAATCCGAAAATATTAATTTTGCAAAACTTCCGGTATAATTCTGAGTAACATCACCGTTTGTATTAATAGCCGACATTGAAACATCAACGGTAAAACTCTGTCCTCCGTATGTAAAAATCGAACTGCATGCAGGATTTTCAGTATTGCTATCAAACCTGAAGGCATTAGGGATAAACCTGCCTATATTCCCGGAATCACCGCTTATGCTCCCCGCACCTAAATAGTCGTTATCGGTAGCGGTAATCTTTATTATCCCAACCTCGGTAAAAGCCATTGTTGAATCGCTACCCTGCCCGCCAGATAAACTTATGGAAGTAGGGCTTAAACTACCGTTTGAACCGCCTGAGGGTGCTACAAGAGTAGATGTTAAATCAACCGAATCGGAAAAATTGGGAGTTACCGAATTATCTGATAGATCCGCTCCGCTGTCAGGCACTCCGTCGTTATCCGAATCGTCCGCGCTCTGCCAGTTCACCGCTTTTACAATTAACTCAAACTGCTCTCCCGCCTTTTTAAATACAGCACCGCTTGCATCAGAAGCACCAGGATTTCCCGTTGCCGAAACATAAAACCCGAAGGGTTTAACAACAAATAGATTGCTATTCCCGGTTATATCCTCGGAAGTATCCTCAAATTTTAACGATATCTGCCCTGCATCTGCGTAATTGGCGGTAAATGTACACTCTCCGTTTGAAAAATTCAGAGAGATATTGGTACCTGAAGATGAAACGGATGTTCCATTAATCAGTATATTTGTACTCCCAGACGACGGGTTATTATAGATCAAAGAAGCGGTTATTGTTTTTGTTCCATCGTAATCAAGTATAGTACAATCCCCTGTCTGAGGGTCCTGTCCTATCGCTTTAACAGTTACCGAAAAGTCTTTTCCTGAAATCTGGTTTGCTATTGAATCAAAGACAAAACCAGAAGCCTTAAACACAAGGGTACCGCTGTCATGCCCCGTCGAATCGGCGGTACCGTCTGTCGCATAAATAGTTAGAGACTCTATATGAGTATCCCTCAAAAATAAAGTTACTTCTCCGCCGTCCCCTGAAACAAATTGATAGGTAGCCTGTCCGTCGTCAGAGGTACTGTCCGTCAATGTACCTTGAGGAGGGTCATCATTTGAAACACCTGAATAGGATGTGTACCAGGTTCCATGATTGGTTGATGTTGTAAGTGTAATAGTTCCTAAATAATTGGTAATAGTATTCCCCCCTGAATCACACAGCCTTATATGTATTCTCTCCGGATAACACACAATGCCATTCCCGTCATGGGTTATCTCTATGTATGCAACATTTGAACAGGTATTACAGGTTCTTGAAGTGCCGTTAAAATTATACTGGGACTCTTCTCTGTTAATAATCTCCTGAATTTGCGATTGGCTTAAAGCCCTTGCAAAGAGCTTTACCTCGTCAATATAGCCGTTAAAATAATGGTTCCCTGTACCCCTTCTTGCAAAGTATAAAGGAGAAGTGCCGTTACCGGTAGTCCCGGACAGGTTTGTCTCTTCATCAACCAAATTACCATCCATATAAATTCTGACATATTGCCCTTTTTTCACAACACCAGTTATATGATGCCACTCGTTTAAAGGAATACTTCCCCCTGCAGGTTCTCCGTAACCGCCACCTGATAAATTCCACATTGTAAAACCTACGGCATGCCAGTCATAAATATACAATGCATACTCCCAATTACCATCATCCCCCTTTGCAACTATAGGTACCCTACCCTGTTCACTTGAATCAGGATATGAGAGAACCTTTACCCATGCCATTAAAGTCATTTCTCCATTAGAAAAGGCATGAGGGCTTAATTTATCTGAATCTGGGACCATTCCGTATTGAACATCCCCAGATGAGTTATCAAAGTAACCGGACCTGCATAACTCACTGTCGTCAGAGGTATTTGCCCCGTTGTATGCAGTGCCGTCATAGCCGTGGCCGGTACTATCCACAATTTCCCCTGAACTACCATTCCACAGACATTCGTCCATTCTCCAGTCTGCAATAGCCCTGCAGGGAACACATACCCTTTCACTGCCATCATAGTTGTATCCGCTTTGCTCATTTTGATAGATATTATTCAGCGCTTTATCATTCATAAAAAATTTAAATATTTTTACTTCATCCACATAACCATTAAAATAATTATTGGTACTTCCGTCTGACCAGCTCATTGCTCCTATATAAAGAGGAGAATCAGTATTGGAATAATCGTGAAAATTTGTAAAGGTTGATACTGAACCGGGATTTCCATCAAAATAAGGTTTTACAATTAAAGTGTAAGAACCGGCAGAACCTGTCAGTTTTGCATTTACCGCAAAAAAGTGCCACGAACCATCATTTACCCCAGTACTTATTGTAGTTGAAAAATTAGAGTTGTAATTATTGTAAAAATCAACCTTTAAGTCTCCGTTGTCAACATAAACCCTGTATTCCCTGTTTGAACCTGCCTTGGAAAGTATAGTCCCTGAATTTGCTGTTGTTTTAAACCACACCATTATAGTCATTGTTTTATCCGTATCAAGGGGGGACAAAAGATCATTATCAGGAATTTCCATATAGTATTTAGCCTGATAATAACTACCTCCCTGGTTATATCCCCACCCTCTAAAATGAGCACTTCTGCATATAAACTGGCCATTATAAACCTCAGCAACCCTTCCATCTGAATTATCCCCTTTAGCAGTTCCATTAAGGTTGTTGCCTGAAGAATCGGTTACTTCCCCTGTTGTTCCATTCCATTCACATTCATCAAGCCTCCACTCACCATTAGGATTACAATTATTGCAATCCCTTGAAGTTCCATCATAATTTTTACCTGCACTTTGATTGTCATAAATATCCTGAACATCGGAAGCAGACAAAACCTTTCTCCAGAATATCAATTCATCAACATAGCCCTGACAATCCTGATTTATATCAAAATTACCTCCTACCGAATCCTGTTCCTGCCCGATATACAACCCGTTTTCATCAATATTAAGAGCACCTGTGGGAGCCCTATTCCAGCTCCCTACCTGAGAACCATCCATATAAACTCTTACTCTTTTCCCACTCCTGGTAACAACAAAATGGTGCCATTGATTGTCTGCAATACTATCTATGTCAAATCTTCTCCTTGAACCTTTTATAAAAACATATAGCCTTGTATCACTTGTAAAGAAAATTAAAAATTCATTATCCTGAGATGCACTTTCTCCAGAAACAATAGCCTGATGACCGGTATAGGTTGTTTTAATCCAGAATGACACGGATATAGCGTCTGTTCCTCTGATAATTTTTCCAGGCAATTTTACATTATCATGGATAGAATCTTCGGTAAAATCAATGCTATTACACAAAATCGCGTCATTTACAGTAGTTGCATCATTTGGAATTCCGTTAAACCCCCTGCCGGTGTGGTCAACAATAGTTGCAATTCCATTTTCAGGGTAACACTCATCAAAGTAATAATTTGCAATAGGAAACTCTGTATTATAAAAACGAATTGCTGTGCCGCTTGACACAGAATTGGAATTACAAGAATATTCAGTATAATCTGAATCATTTAATTCCACTCCTATAGTCGCATTAGAGCCGTCTGTGCTGCTTGAATTGTATTGAAATTTTATATCACCATTTCTTTCGTACAAAATAACCTCAAAAGTATATTGTCCTGAATTGTAATAATGAGGAATTTGATACCATTCCACTACAAAGATCCTGTTTGGAGCAGTACCTAATGTTTGATAGTAAACCTTACCCCCAGGATTGTTGTTTAAATCATCCCAGTAAGGAGCAATATAAAGGTCAGGCTGATCGGTATTGCAACCTGAATACGAAGGGGGATTGGAACTTACAGGCATACATTGATTGTTATAGTACCTGTGCAACCCGGTATCGCTTCCAAACTGTAGAAGCCCGTTAGTCATTATTGATACTTGATTATACGTATTAGAACCGAAATAAAAGGTGAAGCCGATATTGACAACAACTTTGTCATCATCATTATTATAAGAAGTACAATTATTATCCCATGAAACCTGAGTCCCCGTATCTTTTATCTCAATCCAATTGAAGGGAACTGTATCATCGTAAAAATAAGTCTGCGCAAATAATATGCTTGAGGTAAATATGAAAAAAAATACAATAAACCTTTTCAAACCCTAACCTCCATCTTTATGTAAAAATATAATCTTTTTTGTTAAAAAATCAAATATAAAACTTAAGAATCTGTCAAATTTTTTACTATAATTTTTTTACCGCAAACATCAATTAGGCCCTTTTCCTTTAAACGTGCAAAAGTTCTTGAAATTGTTTCAGGAGAAGTAAATAAAAGTGACGCTAATTCCCCTTTAGAAATAGGCAACTCAAATTCGTCTCCATGCTTAACCGCTAAATCGCTCAAGTAATGGATTAGCCTTTCTTCCACATTTTCGGTGCCTACGATCTCAAGCCTTGAAAGCAATGTTTTAATCCTCTGTAAAAGGATAAACATAAATTTTTTATTTAACTCACTATTGCTTGTAATAAACTTAAGAAATTTCTTGCCGTTAATCTTTAAAAGATTACTCTCTTCAAGCGCAAGAGCGTTAACAGGATATTGATCCTCAATAATAATGATTTCAGCAAAGATCTCTCCGGGAGTTACAATTTTAACAACCACATCTTTCCCTACTGGAGAGATTTTAAAGAGTTTTATCTTACCGCTAATCAAAAAATAGAAATTTTCCCCCTTATCTCCCTCAAAAAAAAGGTGACGCTTTTTTTTAACAATTTCAAAAGCGGAAATCTCTTCCATAATTTCAAATAAAACAGGAAGATTTACACCTAAAAAGTTATTTATAAAAAGGGTAATTCCCGTATTTTTTTTCATTTACATATTTCTCCTGTACTGTCCGCCTACACTGAAAAGTTCCTGAGTAATCTGACCTAAAGAGCAGTAATTCACAGCATCCATCAAAACCTTGAATGTGTTTTCGTTGTTTATAGCCGCTTCCCTTATCCTTTTTAAATATTCTGGCGCTTCTTTTTTGTTTCTCTCGTGAAATAGTTTTAAATTTTCAATCTGCTGTTTCTTTTCTTCCTCTGTTGACCTTATTAACTCGGCAGGCTGCTTTTCCAACCCCTTTAAGTGAGGCGGCCTTTCAAATGTATTCACCCCAATTATTGGTAGTTTGCCTGTATGTTTCAAATACTCGTAGTACATAGACTCTTCCTGAATCTTGCCTCTCTGGTACATTGTCTCCATTGCCCCTAAAACACCGCCCCTTTCGCTTATCCTTCTAAACTCCATTAAAACCGCTTCCTGAACAAGGTCTGTCAACTCTTCAATTATAAAAGAGCCCTGCAATGGGTTTTCGTTTTTAGTCATTCCAAACTCTCTGTTTATAATCAACTGAATTGCAAGAGCCCTTCTAACCGATTCCTCAGTCGGGGTGGTGATTGCCTCGTCGTAAGCGTTTGTGTGCAATGAGTTGCAGTTATCGTAAATGGCAATCAAGGCCTGCAAAGTTGTCCTGATGTCATTGAAGTCAATCTCCTGCGCGTGTAGAGACCTTCCCGAAGTCTGTATATGGTACTTCAATTTCTGGCTTCTCTCATTTGCGCCGTACTTGTACTTCATCGCAATAGCCCAGATTCTCCTTGCAACCCTGCCTATTACCGAGTATTCAGGGTCTAAACCGTTTGAGAAGAAAAATGAGAAATTCCTTGCAAAGTCGTTTATATCCATTCCCCTTGAAAGGTAGTATTCAACATAGGTAAAGCCGTTTGCAAGGGTAAACGCCAACTGCGTTATAGGGTTAGCCCCCGCTTCCGCAATGTGGTAGCCTGAAATTGAAACAGAGTAATAATTTCTCACATTCTTTTCAATAAAAAACTTCTGAATATCCCCCATCATCTTCAAAGCAAACTCTGTTGAAAAAATACAGGTATTCTGCGCCTGGTCTTCCTTTAAGATATCAGCCTGAACCGTGCCCCTTACCATATTTAAGGTGCAGTCCCTTATCTTTTCATAAGTCTCCCTGTCAACAAGTTCATAGCCTGGAATTCCCAGTGTAAAAAGCCCGAAAGCCCTGTCTCCTTGAGGGTTGTCTTTGCCCCTGTATTCAGGCGGCCTCACTCCCCTTTCCTTAAAGTACTTTTCCTTAACCTTTTCAGCCTCTTTTATCCTGCCTGTATCCCTTAAATACTTTTCAACCTGCTGGTCTATCGCAGTGTTGAAAAACATTGCAAGCATCATAGGCGCAGGCCCGTTAATTGTCATTGAAACAGATGTTTTCGGATCGCACAAATCAAAGCCGCAGTAAAGTTTTTTCATATCGTCAATTGTCGCAATTGAAACACCTGAATTGCCTATTTTTCCGTAAATATCAGGCCTTGTATCAGGGTCATAACCGTAAAGGGTAACCGAATCAAACGCTGTTGAAAGCCTTGCAAAAGGCTGACCTTGTGAAAGGTAATGAAACCTTCTGTTTGTCCTTTCTGGCGTTCCCTCTCCCGCAAACATCCTTGTCGGGTCTTCCCCCTTTCTCTTAAAAGGGAAAACCCCCGCTGTAAAGGGAAACATCCCGGGAACATTCTCCCTTAACTTCCACTTTAAGATATCCCCCCAGTCTTTATATTTTGGAAGGGAGATTTTAGGAATCTTTGTGCCTGACAGGGATTCTGTGTAAAGTTCGTTTACAATCTCCTTATCCCTTACCTTTGTTATGAGTTTGTCCTGTTTGTAAAGGCTTTTGAAATCTTCCCATTCCTCAAGTTCTTTTAAATATTCCGGATAAATCCTTCTCTTTAAAGACTCTATTGCCTTATCAATCTCTTCAATAACCTTTTCTTCAGGCTTAAACCTTCCTAACTCAACCTCGCTTTTGCCGTCTTTTACATTAAAACTCTTTATGCTTCCGGAAGTGTCAAAAAGGGAAGGCTTTGTCAGGGTTTCCTTTGTCTTTATCAAGCCGTAAAGCCTTGATGCGTAATCGCTCTGCTCCTCAACCATTCTGTCATACTTCTCAATCTCGTCTGAAATCTCGCTTAAATACCTTACCCTTTCAGGCGGAATAATGTAATTCTTTTCAGGGTATTCAAACCTCAAAGGCTCTTTAACATTAAAGTTTGAGCCTGTTTTATCGTTTAAAACCTTCATTAAATGATTGTAAAATGTGTTAACCCCTTTATCGTTAAACTTGCTTGCAATTGTCGGGAAAACAGGCAACTCCTCGTCTTTAGCGTCCCATAATTGATGTGCACGCCTGTACTGTTTCCTTATATCCCTTAAAGCGTCTTCGCTTCCCCTTCTGTCAAACTTGTTCAAAACAACGGCATCGGCAAAGTCAATCATATCAATCTTTTCAAGTTGAGTTGCCGC